>CAYRKE010000021.1:28483-33724 GCA_964424695.1 uncultured Polyangiaceae bacterium | reverse complement strand
CACCTCTGAACCAAGTCACCTCTGAACTCAGTCTGGCGGAGGCCGTAGCAGATGCATAGATGGTGCCTGATACCGAGCCTCCCGTGACCGTACGCGCCCAAGTGAGCCCCCAAGAGCTCGAAGACCTCGGTGTGCTTCGGGGCGTCGCGTGGGCCCCCATATGGGGCCTCATCGCAAAGTGCAACGTCATCACTCTCGGAGCGGGCGAAGTCCTCATCGAAGCCGGCAAGGTAAACACGAGCCTGTACGTGGTGTTGAGCGGGCGCCTCACCGTGAGGATCTCCAAGACTGACGAGGCGTCGGTCGCGGAGCTTGGCCGCGGTGAGACGGTGGGAGAGATCTCGATCATCGACCAGCGGCCGACCTCGGCTTGGGTAGTGGCGACCGAGCCGAGCCGCCTGCTGCGCATCGAGGAGAGGGTCTTCTGGGACATCATCACGTCCTCGCATCAATTTGCGGTCAACCTACTTCTCCTGCTGTCGTCGAGATTGCGGGGCAGTATCGTGACCCTGGACCAGAGCCACAAGCTTCGTGCCCGATGGGAGCAGGTGGCCACCTTCGATGTTCTGACTGGTCTGCGCAATCGCCGATGGTTCGAAGAAACCTGGCCACGTCTAGTTCGGCGTTTCCAGTTCTCGGGAGCGTCGCTGTCACTGCTGATACTCGACATCGATCACTTCAAGGGGTTCAACGATCGCTTTGGTCATGCCACCGGCGACGTGGTGCTGGCAGGTGTCGCAAAGACTCTCGTTGGCTCAATACGACCTACGGACATGGTCGTCAGACTGGGTGGCGAAGAGATCGCCATCGTGCTCCCTGGAACGCCCCTGGAGGGCGCGCAGGTCGTTGCTGAACGCGTTCGCCATGCCGTCGCAGACGCCGAGGTCCGCTCTCCGGACGGCGCTCTTCTCCCCCAAGTCACAATCTCGATCGGCGCAACGGAGTTGGTGGCGACTGACACGCCAGCCAAAGCCGTGGCGCGCGCCGATGCAGCGCTCTATCGGGCCAAGGCATCGGGTCGAAACCGGGTGATTGCGGAACAACCGCGCCCGCCAGACTCCCCTCAAGCCGAAAAACCGTAACACGCCAATCGGTTCGCCTGCCCAGGGCGCTTCCGTGAAACCGCGCTGACCCAGGGAGCTTGGGGAATCCACGCTGGCCGCGCCGAGTCCTGCTCCCCGCTCAGTGTCTCCAGTTGCTCGTGGCTCGCGACAATTCCCTTGCCTTGGCCAATGAACCGCTTGCCGCTCTCGATGGACCAAGCCATCGAGCTCCTGACTCAACGGAGCTGAAAGCAAACAGGACGCGGGCTACTAGCCATCAGCGATCGGCAGTCAGCCGAATCGGGCGTCTCGCGGCACCCGCCGCTTTCCGCGGGCGCGCTGTCGACCCCTGGTCGCCGAATACGCTGGCCCGCTACATCTCACGACTCAACGTGAAATGCAGCGGGCCAAGCCCCGTCAAGGCGCGTCGCGTGGCTACTCGAACGTGTCCCCGCGGCCTACCCCCGGCGCGTCGCCATCAAGCTCTCGGTCTCGAACAGCCGGTAGCAGGCCCCCCGGCGCCTTTGCGTGTGCAGCCCAGTATCCAGGCCAGACGAGCAAGGTCAAGAGGAGAAAAACGAGATCCCCGGAGAATGGAACACTCCGTCGACGAACTGACTCCCGCGGGTGTCGCAAACTTGTCGCGATGGCGGGCGCCAAGGCTACGATGTTGCATCGGACGTTCCAGCGATGCCGGCAACCCCCCCCAACCCGCCAGCCATTGGGCCAGACGCCCTCGGAGAGACGCCGCCGAGGATCGCTAAATATCGGATTCTTCAGGAGGTGGGCAGCGGAGGGTTCGCGTCCGTCTACTTCGCCCGAGCGGAGGGCACCGATCAGCCCGTGGCCCTCAAGGTGCTGCGCGAGACTGTCGATTCGGCGGTGCGGGAGCAGGTACGAGCACGATTTCTGGCTGAAAAGAATATCGCCGCGGCGATTCCCCACCCTGCCATCGTCAAGATTCTCGAGGCTAGCGCCCCGGACGCGCATCTCCCCTATATCGCGATGGAATTTATCGAGGGGCGCACCTTCGGAGAGTACTTCCGCGACGTCTTCGCCAGAGATGTTAACCCGCTCTCCAAACAAACCGACCCCGGACTTCAGGAGTTGGCGCGCCTCGGACACCAAATCGCCACCGCGATGACTATCGCCCACGAGCGCGGCATCGTTCATAGAGACCTCAAGCCCGGAAACGTTCTGGTGACCTGGGACGTGGGCTCCCAGTCCCGAGCCTCGGTCAAGATCCTCGACTTCGGCATAGCCAAGGCTCCCATCAAGCTATTCCCAGTGCGGCACAGCGCGTCGTTCACACGCTACTGGACCGAGCTCGGCACAGTGATGGGCTCGCCCCCCTACATGGCCCCTGAGCAAGACGGCGCGGCACACGCCGTAACCGGCAAAGCCGACGTCTACGCCCTAGGGGTGATGCTGCTCCTCGCACTCGCCAGCATAGACGAGAGAGCCGTCGAGACAGGAGACTTCGTCGTCGATTTGCCGCGGGACCGAGAGGCATTGTTGGCGCGTCGCCCAGGCCTTCCGGAACCTTGGATTCGGCTGCTTCGCTCGATGGTGGAACTCGAACCCTCCGCTCGCCCAGATATGGCAGCAGCGGCCCGCACTCTGCAGCACCTGGCGCAACCCAATCGGGACTTCGCTGACGCGGTCGCGGCATGGCTCGAACGGGGAAGGGTACCGACCGCTCGTCGTTTGGTGCGGTTCATGGCGTGGGCGGAAACGGCGTCCCCACTGACCGACGACGAGATGCTGTTCTTGAAGCGCGCCCCGGTAGTGAAGCTCCGAAGCTTCCGTTGGGCCGCAACGCTGGGGCTCGCTGCGGCAGGCCTGGCGTGTTCGAGTGGGCTCCTGGCCTGGTTCGTTGGAAAGCAGCAGGAGTCACTTCAGGCGTACCGAGCGCGCCTTACCGAAAGCGAACAGCTCCACGCTCGCAAGGTCAAGGCCCTGGCTGCAGAGCGTGAAGAAGAACTCGAGAAGGCGCAGCAGGCCGCCGAGCACTCCGGAACGCAAACAGAGCGGGCAGCGCAACTTGCAACCCAACTCCACGATGCCGACGTCCGCCTGTCAGGAGCAGCCGCGGAGCTTCGCGCAGCCAGAGCCGGAATGGCACAAGCAGAGAGCCAACGCGACGAGGTCCTGGAGCGCGAAGCGCAGGCGATTCGTGAGCGCGATGCTGAGAGAAGGCGACTCGAAGCCGTCAATTCCGAACTGCAGAACGCGCGAAGAGCGACGCTCCAGAGCGAAGAGCGCGCCGATTCCCTCGCTCAACAGCTGGAGACCCAGAAGCGAAATCTCACCGAGACGACTGAACGCCTCCGCCTCTGCACCCGCAATCTGCGCCAGGAGACCCCGGCTCTGCCCACACAGGACGAGCCCTCGCCCCATGCCCGGCTGGCGCCGCCATGACCCCGGGTGCTGAGCCGTTTGACACTGCGCCACGCCGCGAGAATAATCGCGGCTCCCTCGCAACCAGGGCACTCGTATGAACACCGCGCGTCTCCCCGTCTGGTTCATGGTCGTCACATTGTTGGCAGCTGCTTGTGACTCGGCCAAGCCCGAAAACCCGGCAAGCGGCCCCGCGGCTAGCAGCGAGCCCCCACCCCCCCCTCCGCCGGCAGCCGCCCCGCCGCCGGCTCCCACCGACATTGATGCGACGGCGCTACTGAAACACATGGATTGTCCGAAACCTCAACGTCGAGGCGCGTGCAGGGTGGTCGAGGGTTTCGCGAAGGCCGGGGCACTGAACTGGAAGCGCCCCGCTCGAAAGGCGCGCTGGGTCGGATACCTGTACACGGTCGACCAGGGAAAGGAGAAGCGAGAGCTGGTCATTCTCCATGGGCGAGAGCTTCCCACTGCGCAAGCCGGGCTCGGCGCGCTCCCCCTTCGAATCGGGACGGGTGGGTTCCCAGAAGAGCTCGAGGCTCACGCGGAGCGCCTGGTGAGTGCTCGGTCGCGGAAGTCGGGGCCATCGCCCAGAAACCTTGCGCCGAGATTCGTATCGGACTTCGAGCCCACCAAGGACTTCAGCGCCATTCAGACGGATGGCCCTTCGATCCTTACCGTGGAGGCGGAGCCAGCCTACATTCGAGAGCAAGACAAGACCGTCTTCTACGTGAAACCCGATGACACGAACCCGGGCCACTCGAGCGACGGCATCTACGCGGAACTGTGGATGGAGACCTGGTAGCCGGGAAACGCGGGTGCGGCTACCCACGTCGCAGTCTGCCGGATCGGAGTCGGAAGCGCCGTCCTGCCTTGGCGTGACGCTTCCGAGCTTCTAGTCCCTGAGCGCTCCATTCTTGGCCACTTCTGGCAGCACTGATCCCAGTGTTTGTGAGAACCCCAGCGCTCCGGGGCCAACTATCAGCCGCCAAAAGCCCGATTCGGCAGACTGCCGATCGCTGACGGCTGATAGCCAGCGCCCTGTCTGGCTCCGGCTCCGCCGGCTGGGGATACTGGAAGATCCGGACGCTACAGCTGATAGCCTGCGGCCAAACCCCAAAACGCGCCGGTGAGGCCCAAGCCGAGATCTAGGCGAAGGGCAATCTTCTCATGGGGTCGGTACCGAATCCCCCCCTGGCCAGCCAACCACGGCAAAACGACTGGCACCGAACCGCCATCGAACCAGTTCGGCTCGCGGAAGCGGTCGTAGTGCTCGTTGTCGTCATCGCAGTATATCCGGGTCATGCCGTTGCCCGCATCTTGATTGCCATCTGGGTCTCCCGGACCGTCGCAACGAGCATACCCTCCTTCAGCTGGATACGCCTGAACCCGAAACAGATCACCCCAGACCACACCGAGCCCCACCCCGAACCCGTAGACGAGCGAAAACTCGCTGGACAGCTTGGAGGTCCAAAGGAAGTCCGTGGTCAAATAGATCGCCTTCAGCCTACTCCTGATGATTTCCCAAGCGTCTTCGGGATCACTCGAGCCCTTGTAGGCAAACGGCTCTGTCTTGTACTTCGCATACCAACCGGCAAACACGATCTCGAAGTCATCCTTGCGCACTCCGAGCTCCGCCCCAAACGCGTTATGATAGAAGGTGCGCCCGCCATCTCCCATGAGATTCAGCATCGGCTGCGGGAGAACGAGCCCCCGATACCGTGCTCCCAAGTAATAGTAGGTCTTACCCGCTTTCTCATAAGATGAAGCAGGCGCCTCGGCCACCTCGTCCTCGTCCTCG
>CAYRKE010000021.1:21177-28383 GCA_964424695.1 uncultured Polyangiaceae bacterium | reverse complement strand
CCTCGTAATCGTAATCGTCGTCATCGGACGACGCGCTCTCGTTGAAGTTGAGCGCCTTGTCCTCGTCCCCCATCTCGTCTTCGTCTTCGTCTTCGTCTTCGTCTTCAGCCCCCTCGGATTCATCGTCCGACTGAGCAAACGAGGTCTGAGTGACGCTCAAGGATAGTACTGAGGAGACGACAGCAGCAACGAGTGTCTTGAACCGAATCATTTTGAATACTCCCTGCAAGCAGAATGTTCGGAGACGCCGCACCGGCCGCCAGATAGTGCCATGACGCCGAGGCACAAGGCAAACGGCTGCGCGGGCGGCACTCCGTGCGTGGATCTCGGGTGTCCCGAGCTCCACGCACGACGCTCTGGAAGCCAGATCACGAACCGGCTGGCGCGCCGCACTGTGATTCGCCGACACGTGGGCGACTCAACGGAATGCGGGGAAGCTCGCCCCCCTGGACCGAGTCGGCATCAAGGCGCGCCTCGATACCCACGCGGATCTGCGAGCGACAAGACGCTACGCCACTGTGCAAGCGAGCCAGCGGCGATTCATCGCACGGCATGAACACGCACGAGGGCAGACGAATCGCCTTCGCGGAGTGGGGTGCAGCGAGATGCGAAGCAACGCTTCCTCATCACTCGCTTGGAAACTTGTCCCCATTCTGTAGCGTGACCAGCTGAGATAGGTGCGTGGTGAATCGCCCACGCGCCCATCAGATCCTCGTCGAGTCGTGTGCTCTCACCCTGGTCTGTGTGCCGCTCCCGGAAGCTTCGACTCACTGGGTCCTTCGTTCTCATCCTGACTCGAGTAAGAAAGTGGTGACTTGCGCGGCGGATCCTCCCCCTTGAGCTCTTGGTGAGCCCGCTCGGTGCGCCAGCGTTCCTTGGACCAGCGCAAACACTCGCCACTCGGGAAGCGTCGGCAAGGGTCCCAATGGGGGGGATCGCCCACGGCTCGCCGGGAATTCGGCACATCAACGCCCGTCATATGTCACGGCCCCGTGGCATGAAACGGGAGAGACGCCAGCACATCGACACGCCACGGTGCGCGCGTGAGGAAATCTCGGGGGTTCCGCCGGCTGCTCCCAGCGGCTCTTGTTCAATCCAGCTGGTACGCATCTTGCTTTTTGGGCGACATCGTCAGAGAACCGACCGGAACGGGGTCAACGCGACCCCGGCACTCGGAAGAGACTGCAGCCATGCGTGATCCTGCGACCGCGAGACGGAGGGGGGTGATCAAGTTCGCGTTCTGGGCGGCGGTTGCAACTGTCGTAGCCACCCTAACGGTTCGTTCGTACACGAGCGGTCAGATGGGGCAGTGGTTCTACTCTCGGGCCGCTGTGAGCGGGTACGCGGTGAACGTGGACCCCTTCTGGAACGCCACCAAGACGCACCCTGCGGAGCTACGTGTAGTGGCTGCAGACGAAATCCGCGGTGCGGTCGCCGTACGAGTCGAGAAGGGAGCACGCCTACCCCGAAACACCAACGGCGTGATCGGTGACGACCAGCTCGCCAAGGGCCGGCGAGCGTCGGTCACGGGCTCCACGCTGAAGGTCCTTGTCCCCTGGGAGCTCAGAGATGCGAAAGGGTTCAAGTTCAAGGACAGCTTCAAGCATAAGGGCATCGAGACGTGGCCTTGGATAGGCGTTTGGAACGTCGTCATCGTCTTGATTCTGGGCCTTGCGCTTGGCCTCATGGCGGAAGGGTTCACGGACATGCTTGGCCTCAGACTCGACAAGCTCCACAATAGCTCCCACCACTGAGGGTCGGATGTTTGACTTCGTTGTTGCAGGAGTACAGGCGCCTATCTTTCTTCTGGTGTTCGTCGGTTTCACCGTGGGCATAGTTGGCGGTTTCATCGGTGTCGGCGGTGGCTACATGGTAACCCCGGCCCTCATCGTGTTCGGATTCCCCGGGTACATGGCCTCGGGCATCGACATGACGCACATTGCGGGCAAGGGACTGGTTTCCACCCTGCGGCACCGTCAACTGGGCAACATCGATTGGACGCTCGCGCTTTCCATGGTCGCTGGTACCATGCTCGGCGTCGAACTCGGGGTCCGCGTTCTCGTCTACTTCAAGGCACTCGGCATCGCGGGAGTTGTACTGCTCCTCACGTCCGTGCTGGTCATGTTCACCCTGTTTCTGTACACGCAGCTAGAGACGCGTCGCGCCCATCGCGCCATGACGCGGCTCGAGAACGAAGGGAAGAGCGTGGGCCGCGAGCTTCACACGAGCTCATTGCCGCGGCTCCTGCAATCGATTCCACTTCACCCAATCGTGCGTTGTCGAACCGCTCGCGTCGTCGTCTCCATGTGGGTGATCGTTATGGTGGGAGTCGTGACGGGCTTCCTCGCGGGGTTCCTCGGCGTGGGTGGCGGTTTCATCCGAGTTCCAGCGCTCGTGTATCTCGTGGGTGCCTCGACCCATGTCGCCGTGGGAACGGATCTGGTGGAGATCGTGTTCTCCGGCGGCTACGGAGCCTTGCGTCACTCGATGGAGGGCCATGTCGACATGATGGCGGTCCTCTTCATGCTCGGCGGCGCGCTCTTCGGCGCCCAATTCGGCAGTATCGCGACCGCGTATGTCCGCGGGCCCGCCATCCGCTACATACTGAGCTACTCCCTCATTTTGGCTACCCTTGGAGCCGCCATGCGCCTGGCGTATGTTCTGTCCGGCCAAAGTGCAGAATGGCTCTCCCTCTTGGCGGTCATGCTGACCCTCGGAGAGATGATCTTCCTCTGCCTCTTCATCGTCTCCCTCTTGGTGTTCGCTCGACGGCACCGACGGGGCGCGTGGGTACCGGACTGGGTCAAGCCGCTGGTCATCACCTAGGATGCCCGCTACGGATCGTTCGAGTAGCGTACCGGACGTGAACAAAACATGATCAAGCGGCTAATCAACTCGATGTGGACCTTCTGGCTTCTGCTCTTGGTCGTCTCGCTCGGCATGGCAACGCTGATCTATGAGCTCTGGCTCCGGGGAAGGATCTAATGAAGGGTACACTGGGTAGCCGAGAGCGTGTGAGGGAGCCTCTCGAGCCCGAGAGACATAGCCCGAACACCATGGTCGCGATGCACCGTGAACACCTTGGAGGGCCACATGGGAAGAATCGGTCAAATCCTGAGTAACGTCATACTCTACGGGTTCCTCGGCTGGCTACTCTACGACTCGACCTTCGCCGAGTGGGACCCCTGGTTCGCCGTGGTAGTGGCGTTCGTTCTGATCCTAAGCCTGGTGATTACGCTGGTACCTAGCCTCCACGCTCCGTCGATCTCGCCCGGCGAATACCCCTACGACGACTGATGTCACCGAATACCGATGAGCTGCGGCGCGAGCTCCGGTCGCTGTACGAGCGGTACGCCAGCGGAGACGTGCCAGAGCGGATTTTTCAGAAGCAGATCGGGGAGATGTCTGTCGAATTGAGCCGCGCCGTCGTTCGCGACAGACTCTCCCCGGGGGAGACGCTCCTGGCGGAACACCACCTGATACACTCGCGCCTCAAACTCACCCAGTCAATCCTCGAGGAGCCGGAGCAAGCCATCGCCAGCTTCTTCGCTTCGGATCGCGCGATCTATCGTGTGAACGGGGCGCTACTGCGGGGTCGCATCGTGAGCTGCGACCAAGCGGACTCGACCACCGTGGAGAGCCTGAGTTATGAGGGGATCCGTCAGCTCGTGCCTCGGCGGGAAACGCGCTGGGGGGAAGCCATGACCGGACTCGTCATCGTGCTAGTCGCGCTGACGTTCCGGGACGCACTGGCGCTGACCGGTCCACTCCTGCTAGTGCTGGGCGTCCTGGGGACGTTGCACGGTCTACTGCTGCCCACGCGCTGGATTGAGATTGTCCCCCACGGAGATCATCCCTCTCCCTCATGGGCACTCCACGGGGTTCACAGGCGGAGCGCCCGCAAGCTCGTCACCGTCCTGCGTCGTGCGCTCGGCGCCGCTGAATGCCGGGTTATTCCGTGACCTCGCCACCCCCTTCCCGCGAGCCGTGGCTGGGACGCCTGCTAACGAGGCTCTGGCTGGGATTCCGTCAAATCCTCGAAGGACTGTTGGTGTTTCTCGAAATCATCGGCCTGCGAGCCCCCCGCCCCGACGTCCCCCACGATCGGCAACTCGCCCGATTTCGGCTTCATCACGCCGCGTTCCGTCGCCTCCTCGAAGCCAATGACAGCTTTCTGCGAAGCGTGGCGGATCTCGAGGGCCACATCGCGAACGAAGACGATTGCGGCTCCTCGCAGATCCACGAGGCCTCGCTCCGCGTGCTGGCTGACGTCAACCAGATGATCAAAAGTCTCAACGAAATCGCGGATGGTCGACACGCTGCGCTGTGGCCGCGCTACGACGCGATCAGCGCGGACCTCATGGCTGTGTTCGAGATCCGAAGTGGCGATGCGGACCAGGCCCTCGCGCTCGATCTCTCGGCGGTGGACTGCCGCGACGTCGAGCGAGTCGGGGCAAAGATGGCGAACCTCGGTGAGTTGCGCAACCGTCTTGGCCTCCCCGCCCCCGATGGCTTCGTCCTCACGGCGGATGCCTATCGGCGCTTTGCCCTGCAAAACCACGTCGAAGAGCGGTCGGGAGAAGGTGCTGGCAGCCGATCCGAGCCGGACACCGCCGAAGACAGGAGTGAGCGAGTCGCTGAGCGCTTGGGGACCGGCCAAGTGCCATGCGAGATTCGACGAGAGATTCTGGCGGCCTACAATCGACTCGCCGCTCGAAACGGCGTTCCCGTGCAGGTCGCGGTACGTTCGAGTGCCCTCGGAGAGGACGAACAGCTTTCATTTGCTGGCCAATACAAGACAGTCCTGAATGTGGGACGGGAGGGCCTAGTAGACGCCTGGCGCGAGGTTGCAGCGAGTCTCCATTCGCGAGGGGTCGAACGGTATCGGGCGCTGCAGGGGCTCTCCGCAAGCCCCAGCGCCATGCCGGTTGGATTCGTCACCATGGTGTCCGCCATCGCGGGCGGCACGGTGTTCTCCCGGGATCCTGCCGGACCCGAACATGGCCAGGTGGTCGTGGAAGCCACGCCTGGGCTAGGCGTGAGGGTGGCCGATGGCTCGACAATCCCCCAATCCATCGAGGTAATCCTCGGCAAATCGGGACACTCGGTGCATCGTCGAGGCCAGGAACCGCAGCCACCGAGTGGCCCAGGTTACCCCGATGAGCTCGCCGAGGAACTCGAATATGCGAGGGCAAGCGCGTGTCTCCTGAGCGACTCGGAGGCCGTCCAGCTCGCGCAATGGGCTCGAGTTCTGGAGGATCATTTCGGAGGTCCGCAAGACATCGAGTGGGCCATGGGTCCTGACCGGCAGCTCTTCCTGCTCCAGTCCCGGCCCCTGGAGCTGGCGCAGAGCACAGTCGCAAAATCGTTGCCCGTCCCTGGCGCCGCCATTCTGCTGAGCGGTGGTGAGACAGCCTGTCCGGGCGTTGGCATCGGAGTCGCGGTCCGCGTCGATGAGGACGCCGATTTCGACACGTTCCCGAAGGGAGCAGTCCTGGTCACCAGACGCCCCTCGGCAAAATTCGTTAGCCTCATGGGGCGAGCGGCAGCCATAGTCGCGGATTCGGGGAGCACGACGGGGCACATGGCCTCGCTAGCGCGCGAATTTCGAGTCCCCGCCCTACTCGGAACCCGTGAGGCAACGCGCCGCGTCCCGGTCGGAGAAGCGATTACCGTGGACGCATCCGGGGGTTTCATATACCGAGGGACAGTCGATGTTCAGAGAGCAGCCGACGGTCCCAAGGAATCCCGAGCCCGCGGGGGTCGGAGCGCGAAGACGAGACGACTGCTCCGCCAAGCCGGGGCACACATCGTACCGCTTCGACTCACCGACCCGCGTGCCCCCGAATTCTGCGCCGAGAACTGCCGCTCGCTGCACGACATCACACGCTACGTCCACGAGCGTTCGTATGAGGAGATGTTTCGCATCGGCGAGTCGCTAGGTGATTTCCGTTCTGCGGCTTACTACCTCGACGTGTTCCTGCCCGTTGATCTGTACATCATCGATCTCGGGGGCGGTGTGCTAAAACCGAAGCACAGCCGTCGGCTCAAGAGAAACGATATCGACTCGGTCCCCCTCAGGGCGTTGCTGGAGGGCATGCTACATCCGGGGATCCCCCGTTGGGGCGCTAGGCCGCTCGACCTCGGCGGCTTTGCGTCCGTTGTCATTCAGCACGCACTCACCAGTCCTGAGGAGGAACGTTCGTTCCGCGACCCGAGCTACGCCCTCGTGTCCGACAAGTACCTGAACTATACGGCGAGAGTCGGGTACCACTTCAGCGTCGTCGACGCGTACTGCAGCGCCACTGCCAACAAGAACTACGTCCAACTGCTGTTCCGGGGCGGGGCGGCAGATACCGTGCGCAGGTCGCGCCGCGCCCAGGCCATCGCGGGGATCCTGAAGGAGTGGGGTTTCTCCGTCGAAGTGACGGGTGATTCGACTCACGGGCGCATCCACAAGATGCCACGCGACGAGACCACTCGCCTGATCGAGCACGTGGGGAGGCTGCTGCAGTTCATGCGACAGATGGACGTCGCGATGACCCACGACGGAGCCGTGGAGCAAGTCAAGAGCGCGTTCTTGCGAGGCGACTACTCGCTCCAGGAGCCGAGAAACGAGGCCCGCGGGGAGACGTCACCCAAGCCCGAACAATAGACCCGAATCCGTTCACGCTCTGCACGGCTCCGTGCGAACAGAAGCTACAGAGAGCACAGCGTCGCCGGCACCCAGCAACCGGGAAGCGTTGCTTCCCGGTCCACGGAACTCCGCGCTGAGCCGAGTGCCGGGCCGCTCGCTGTCGTCATCGAAACCTTCCACCCTCCCCGCTACTCGGCTCCGGATGGTCCGCACGTCGCACTGGCCTATCACGCATTTCCCGGGTATGCGGTAAGAGTGCGCCAGTGTCGGCGCCCTACTTCCAAGCGAGTCGGCTCATGAGCAAGTTCACCTCACCAGTCCTGTGGACAGTCCTTGGGGCGCTCGCCCTCGTCGCGTGCGGGGGCAGTGACAGCAAGAGCGACAACGGTAGTGTTGGTGGATCCAGTGGAGCAGGCGCCTCGGCGATCGACAACACGGACGATGATGACGCGTCGGGCGGGTCTTCCTCGGGAAACGTCGGGGGGCGCGACGACTCCTCTGACGACGACTCCTCTGACGACGACTCCTCTGACGACGACTCCTCTGACGACGACTCCTCTGACGACGAC
>CAYRKE010000021.1:1184-21077 GCA_964424695.1 uncultured Polyangiaceae bacterium | reverse complement strand
GACGACGACTCCTCTGACGACGACGACTCCTCTGACGACGACGACTCCTCTGACGACGACGACCCCTCTGACGACGACGACCCCTCTGACGACGACGACCCCTCTGACGACGACGACAGCCCCACCACGGGCGGCTCCACGGGCGCGCCGAGCGGCGACGGAGGATCCAACTCGAGTGACGGCGGCTCCTCCGGCGGCAACGAGACCGGCACAGGTGGTTCAGGCGGAACCGCAGGACAGACCTCGACCGACGGCGGCGCCACCGGAAACGACAGCGGCGGCTCCGCCGGAACTGGCGGAGCCGGAACCGGCGGAACATCAGGCGCTTCTGGCTCGACAGGCACCGAGCCCGGCGACTGTTCACCGCTGTGTGGCGAAAGTGGCTGCACCGCAGAAACCCCAAGCTGCCTCCCGGATTCGGTCGGCTTCTCGTCGGGCTCCGACGTGCCCGGCTGCCTTCCCCCTGGATCCAACTCCAGCGCGTCCTGGTGCGCGGAGGAAACCTGTGACGGCACCACCGCAGGTTGTCCAGCGGCCATTCAGCTCGGCGCCGTGACGTGGGATATCACCGATGGCACGCCTCCAGCGCTACGCGATGTGTCGCTCCAGACCGAAGTAGTAAGCATCGAGAGTTCGATTCCGGTCGTTCTGGGGACAAGCGAGTGCATCGTGACCGTCAGTGTTCCCGAGGGAGACTCCGTGCCCGTGACCGCGCTCGGCCAACTCGTCCTCGGCACCGATGGCACGACCTACGAGCTCGAGTTCCAGAGCGTCGATGCCGACCTCTCGAATCTGAACCTTGACAGCGCCAACGCGCTCTGCAGCATACTCGTCAACATGAGCAGGACAGAGCTCGAGCCTTCGTTCGAGAGTGGCATCGTCGACGCGCTCCAGGCGCGCGCCAACGCGCTCCGATGTCTCGATTGCCGTGAGGACTGCGCAGGCGGCATCGCGTGCGTCTCGAGCGAATAGGCGCGTACTGAGTCGCCGCGCAGCATCGCGCCGCGACGTTGCGCAGGGTCGGCACGTCCACGGGATTGTCCTACGTGGCAGGGCATCGGTGTGACGAGTCGGCCCGGCAGCTCGGAAAGCTCCGGTGTTGCCGGTGTTGGATCGCGCCGAAATCGCGGGATCTCACCCCTCGCCGCCCCCTGGCAAGGCGATCGGGAAACGCCATGGACCTCGAGGCCGGTATTTGCGATGCTTGCCATTGGCAACATGTTCGTCTGTCGACTGTGCGGGGGCCTCGCAGAGAGGGAGGGATTCTGCAAGCAGGATGGTGCGCGACTGGAACCTCGCGAAGACGCACTCGTGGGCGCCAGCGTGGGCAGCTACCGCCTGACTCGTCTCATCGGACGTGGCGGGATGGGGTTCGTTTACCTTGGAGTCCATCCGTCGATCGGCAGCCGTGTCGCAATCAAGGTCCTGGGAGCGGACTGGGTCGGAAGCCAGGAGCTCGTGCAGCGCTTCTTCGACGAGGCGCGCGCAGTCAATCTGATCCGCCACGAGCATATCGTTAACATCCTTGACTTGGCGCATCTCCCCGACGGGCGCCCCTACATCGTCATGGAGTACCTGGATGGTACGACGCTGCGAGCGGCGATGGACAGCCAGCGGCTGCCCTTCGGCCAGTCCATCGCCATCATCGGAGAAGTGCTGGACGCGCTGGCAGCGGCGCACCAGCGCGGCGTCGTCCATCGCGACATCAAGCCGGAGAACATCTTTGTGACTCCAGGCGGGCACGCGAAGGTGCTCGACTTCGGGATCGCAAAGCTTCGCCCCGACCTCACCGGGGACAAGCCCGCCACACGCACGGGCGTGGTCATGGGGACCCCGCACTACATGTCGCCCGAGCAAGCACTGGGTGGCCGCCTCGATGCAACGACGGACGTCTATTCGCTCGGCGTGATTCTCTACGAGGTGCTCACGGGCACGCGTCCCTTCGATGCCCCCTCCGTCTTCGGTCTGATTCAGCAGCATGTCGGCCAGCCACCACCTCCCCCCAGCTCGAGGCGGCAGGGCGTACCTCTGGAGCTCGAACGCGTCGTCTTGGCGGCACTGGAGAAAGATCCCAGGCGACGGTTTCCAACCGCCGTGGCCATGAAGGACGCTCTCTTTGCAGCATATTCCCGCGTCGGGGCCGCCACTGGCCCGGCAGCATGTCGCGCCCTTCCCCTCGTGGGAGGCAGCGTCGCGAGCGAAGCGAGCTATCCGTACGGTTCGCCCCACGGGCAAGCGCCGCAGCCCACCGTCGTGCCAGCGATGGCTGCAGGCGTTGCTCCTCCGGCATTCGGGCTCGCGGCACCCACTGCCCCCCAGGCGCCGGGCGAAGTTCCGGCTCAGACCTACGCCCCTGGGTTTGCTCCCCATCCCGTCCCACGGCCCCCGGCAAAGCCAGGAACCAAGCGCTGGGCCGCGCTCATCATGGTGGGATGCGCGGGGCTCGGAGTGCTCACGGCTGTCGGCGTTGCCGGCCTCTACTATGCGTTCGTGCGCGCGAGCATCAACCGAGCCCAAGAAGTGGCGAGTACGGCGGCTACCGCCAACGAGTCCGAGGCTCTCTCGGGACTCGCGGCGCAGCTCCTGAGCCAGAACGGCAGCATCGTCCTACCTGGAATGGGCGATCCGAGCCTGGCCAATGTGTCCGTAGACCTCAAGGCGTTCGACCCCTATGCCTTCCTTCCCAAAGCCGTGGAGCTCGCACGCGAGCATCACGCCGACGCTCAGTTGACGCGCATTCACATCGACGGCCTACGCTCCAACGGAGTCGTCGACCTGACGGCGAACGATGACTATGATGTCTTCTACTCGTTCCGCTCACCGTCTCGCTCGATCCCCCCCGCGAGCCACCCCACGAATGTGGTGTACGAGGGGCCTTGCATCGTGACGGTATACGTCGACGAGGACGGTGTGCGCGCCAATCCGGGCACCTGGGAATGCGACGAACTCGTCGTGCCATTGCCCAAGTGCTCCCCGAGCCTGCTCTGGAGCAAGGCTGCGGCACAGGGTGCCCCCACAGGCAACGTCATTGGCAATCTCTCCTACTTCCTCGACGACGACACCCATCAGGCCGAATGGTATCTGAGTATTCCGCCCAAGTTCAGTCAGAGCATGCCCGACCGGTGCTGAAGCACCGGCCCGGTCGCTAGCCTTCGAGAACTCGTGGAACCGCCCCAACCTCGGTGTGGGAGCGACTCGGCTCGCTGGGTGCCGTATTTCCTTCTCTGATCGGTGCTCTCGCGGCTCGTCGGTCGCGACAATCGCCCAAGGTCAGGCCGAATCAGATGGGATCTACAGGTCGCACGCAGGAGTGAGCGGCGTCGTGAAGTCAGCAGCCTGCCATTTGGCCCCCATGTCTTCGACGTTGTTGGGGCACACCACGTCGAACCCGGAGTCAAGGAACTCGTCCACGTCGCGTCCGTCGGTGAGGTAGTCGTACATGATGGAGACACTGTCGTATCCCCATCCGAAGTACTTCTGCCCCAGCAGGGCGCTCAAGTAGCCCTGTTCCATCAGCATCAGCTCGAACGGCAGGGAATCATACGCCACCGTCTTCAACTTGCCCCGGGCGGCGGCTTTCCATTGAGGCATCTGGCTGTCGTCACATTGGCAGGTCATGCCGGAGTCGCTACAGGTGCAAGCCCCGAGCAATCCCCATAGACCCACCACGAACAGGCCGTCGAGGTCCGGGTATTCCGCGACAATTTCATCCTCGACGGCTGGGCCACAGCTCTCGGCGGTCTCCATGCAATTGACGGTCGCTACGATGGAGATATCCGGGTATTCGGCGGTGAGGCGGTCCCGAAACCCAGCCACGCGACGCTCCAGGTTGTCGGCCCCCTCGCGACCCGTCAAAATGGCAACGGTCTTGGCTCCTTCGCCCATGGCCGATGCCAGAAGGTCCGCGCCCTTGGCCCCCGTGGCTTCACTCTGCATGCTGTAGAACCCGAGCCGTTTGGAGTCGGGACAGTCAGAATCAAAGGTGATCACGGGGATTCCGGCATCCACAGCTTCGTCGATGGTTTCCGTGATGGAGTCGTCGATGCAGGAAACGATGAGCCCATCCTTCTTCGCGCTGATCGCTTGCCGAATGTAGGACTGCTCGACCTCCGGTTCGAGCTCGGCCGAAGCCAGGTACTCGACCTCGATCTCGACCCCCTTCTCGTGACTGAGAGCGCGTGCGGCATACTGCGCGCCGTCATTCCCCATCTTGAACACAAGGTTATTGCTGGTCTTCGGAATGAACGCCAGGTTGATTTGGTTAGACGCTTCCTCACGGTCACTACTGCCGCAACCGAAGGGAAGAAGAGCAAGCACAACCCAGGAAATGTGGAAACAGACTGCACGAACTGCCATGGACTACTCCTAGTGCCCAGAACCAGCGCCCCTCCCTTGCACCGAGGGACCACGTTTGCACTTTGGTGACGCTCTCGGACGCCGAATCCGAGGGACTGGATATCGGGGTCATAAACGGCTCGAGCGGCAGCTAGTTTACCCAGCACGTCCGCAGCCGGAGTGCCCCAGGTCCGCCGGGTGAACGAAACAGACCGACTCGCTCCCAATTCAGGCTCGCTTCTGCCTCAAGCAGATTGATCGGTGGCCAGTGGACCCAAGCGCACCCGGAGTCGACTGCTCCCGACGTCTCGATTCGAGACGCTGGCTGACTTCGTGAACCCTGTGGCCGCCCGGAGGTGTGCCCAACCTGGCAGGCTGGCCCATGGCGCGGCGCTGGTCTCGCGGGCGCGCGGGAGGCGTGCCCCTCGACCCGCATCCTGCTCCACATCGAGAAGCCGGAGTGCTTCGAAACCAGCGATTGGTGGCTCTCTAACGTCCTCGCTCGCAACATCGAGTTCGATATCCTCGGGCAGTCCTGCTATCCCGAATGGCATGGTCTCGCAGCAGGATGGCCGCCCACCTCCGCCCTCCTGGCTACCAAGTGCCCCGACCTCGGCTTCCTGGTGGCCGAGTACTCAAAGGAGAAGCGCACGGTAAACGATATGATGTGGGCGCTCCCCGATGGTCGAGCAACACTGAGCCCCTTGGTGAAGGGCGGCGCCAGGAGCGCCAACATGACCAGCCGGCGCCCTCTGCCCTGGCGACCCCATTCTCAATGACTCCGGAGCACCACCCATGATGATTGCCCGCCGCACAGGACGCTTCTGGTACGTGGCAACTGCCACCCTCGTACTCGCCGCAGGCTGCGGCTCTGACGACACCGATCATCGGTCAGGAACCGACTTCGGAGGAGCTGGCGGCGCAGTGGCCAACTCTTCGGGAGGCGTTGGCACTGCAATCGGAGGCCAGAGCGGCTCTCTTGAGGGCTCGGGTGGCAGTTCGCATCCGGCAACCGGTGGACTTGCGAACAGCGGGGGTGTCGGCCCCTCGGGAGGCGCTGCGACGAGCGGTGGCTCGAGCTCTGGTACAGGACCTACCTCGAGCGGAAGTGGAGGGGGGACTGGGGGGAACCAGACAGGACCGACTACCGGCGGGCGTTCCGCCACAGGGGGGGCACTGGGGAGCGGTGGCACGTCCACCGCTGGTGGGCAACCAGGCACGGGCGGCCGCACTGCCAACACGGGAGGCGCCGATCCCGCTGGCTCGGGAGGGCGGCTCGGCAGCAGTGGCACAACCGGAACTGCATGGGAGACGGGCGGAACCGATGCGGCGGGGGGGGTATCCACCGGGGGAAATCTGTCCGGCGGGAATGGCTCAGGCGGAGCCGATGCACCGGGCGGTGCGGGGGGTTCGGGAGGCGAGGCGTCGGGGGGATCCGCAGGCGAGGGAGGAGGACCTTCGACGCCCGCGTTCATCTTGGGCGCGGACATCTCCAGCGTGGATCAGTCGAGTGCGACCTACCGCGACACCGACGGCCAAACCAAGAGCATCTTCGAGCTCCTCAAGAGCCACGGGTTCAACACTATCCGCCTCCGAACCTTCGTCGACCCCTCCGCGCCCTACGGTTACGCTTCATCAGCAAACGGCTGCGCTGGCCTCGCCGAAGCCTATGGCGACAAGGACCACGTCATCGCCTTTGGCAAACAGGTGAAAGCCGCAGGGATGGGATTCCTGCTCGATTTCCATTACAGCGATGTGTGGGCGGATCCGGGTAACCAAATCATCCCCGAAGCGTGGCGAAGCGCCGGTTCGATCGAAGAGCTCGCGTCGCTCCTACACGACTACACCTTCGACGTTTTGTCCGCCGCCGTGGAATCAGGAGCGCGCCCCGACATGGTTCAGGTCGGCAATGAGATTACTCCGGGGATGCTGATGCACGTACCAGGAGCAAACACGGACTGCTGGGGCAACAACCCAAGCTCGGCCCCCATCGGGGGTAGCACCTCCAATTGGGACAACCTTGCGACGCTCCTCAATGCCGGCATCGAAGCGGTCCGCTCGGTCGATCCGGGCATCAAGGTGATGCTGCATGTCGAGAACACAGAAAGCGCGAGCAGTATCGAATGGTGGATCAGTAGCGCACAGTCGCGGGGCGTCGATTTCGACGTCCTGGGCCTCTCCTGCTACACCGCGTTCCAGGGAGAACCTTCGGTGTGGGAAAACACCTTCACCGAGCTGGCAGCGACCTTCCCCGATCTCGAATTTGCCATCGCAGAGTACAATCCCGACCGAACCGCCGCGAACCGCATGATGAAGAACCTACCGGGTGGGCGCGGCCTCGGGACATTCTTCTGGGAGCCAACCCAGAGTGGCGAGTGGGGCGACTCCCTGTTCACCTGGCAGGGCGGAACGGCAGTCGCCAACGCGGCAGACTTCGCGGAGTTCGACGCGCTGCTCCCGGAGCTCGGGCTCTAGCGTGCGCCTCAGGCGCGCGGGCGTCTCGCGGGAAAGCAGTGTCCCCGTGCTCGCCCCCACGTGCCGGTACGCAAGCTCCTTCACACTTCCTCCCCGGCCCCACACGGGCACCCACCAGACGACGGAGCGCCGCGGCGGACAGCGGCCCCTCGTGTGCCTCACTGAGCCGTACGGTGGAGCGGACTCGGTAGGATTGGAGACTCGTCGCTGCCAAGAAGTGTATAGTGCCCGTCACCGTCATGCGCGCCGGTTGGCTCCTCCCCTGTACGCTCGCGCTGCTCGCCACCGCCTTCTACGGCATGCGTGTCTGCCCGACAGTCAGCACGTTCGGAGATTCGGCTGAGCTCGGAGTCGCTGCGGTCGTGTGGGGGGTCCCCCATGCTCCTGGCTACCCGCTGCTCACACTCATTGGCCACTTGTTCACCCAGGTGCCGCTCGGCGATGTCGCGTGGCGGCTGAACCTGACCAGCGCGCTGTTTCACGGCTTGACGTTGTTTGTCGTGGCGCGCACGGTGCAGCACTGGACTGGCTCACCCGTGGCAGTCGTTGCAGCGACCGCCACGCTGGCGCTCAGTCGTACCTTTCTTCTGGGGTCGCTCTACTACGAGGCCTTCCCGTTGAACGACCTCCTTGTTGCCGCGGCCTTCTATTTGGCGCAGCGCGCAACTGACGAAAGCAACACCGAAACGAAACGCCGATTGAGTGTGGTGTCGCTCGCGGCGGTGCTTGGCGCTGGAGCTGGTCATCACCACCTACTCGCGCTGGCAGTGCCCGGGCTAGCGCTCCTCGCATGGCCAGTCGTGCGAGCCACACCGCCGCGCTCGTTCTGGCTGCGGTGTGTAGCGGCCGGGCTCCTGCCGCTCGTGGCGTCGTGGCTCCTGCTCTGGGTGGCGGCACAGCGCAACACCCCCATCAACTCGAGCAACATCGACAGCGCATCGAGCCTATTCGCGCATGTCACTCGGCAGGACTTTGGCGGTCCATTCTCTTCTTCTTTTCGTCCTTCGCCCTGGTGGCTCGAGCGCAGACAGTGGGCATTCTGGGAGTTACTCCATGGCAGCGTGGGGCTGCCCGCGCTGGTCGCCGCCTTGGTGGGGGGCCTCGCCCTTGCCGTTCGCCGATCGGTGCCTGCTCAAGCCCTGGCAGCCACCTTCGTACTGTCCGGCCCAGTCTTCTTCGGTATCAACCGCGTCGGGCTGGAATTCGAAGAGCAGCTGGCGTGGATCGAACGATTCGCATCCATGTGCCACGTGCCTCTGGCACTGCTGCTCGGGTTGGTGGTGGCACACGGATGGCGGTGGGCGCGCCGACGATCCAACGCGGCGCGCATGGCCATGGCGGGAGGCGTCGGCGTTCTGCTGGTGATTCCCGCCCATGGTGCGCGGAATCTCGATTCGTCAAGAGATCGCTGGGGCGATGCCGTCGCGTCCGATCTCGTCGATCGGATGCCGGACGGCTCTGTGGTGCTGCTGAGTGGTGACCTGCACCGCAATATCGGGCTCTTCCATTGTGTCGCACGCGGTCATTGCGGAACTCGCGTCGTTCTTCCTGCGCACTCCGCCTCTTGGTACGAGCGGACGCGACGCCAGCGTCCCGAGCTGGGACTAGCGCCTTGGACACCTACCATGCGCAGCGGAGGGCTACACCTGATCGTCGAGCAGTTGCTTCCCAACCGCCCAGTGTTCATCACGCCGAGCCTCGCAACGCGAAATCCAGAACTAGCAAGACGGTATCAGCTCGAGGCCGACGTGCTGTTGTTCCGCGTCTGGCCGCGGTCTATCGACCACCGTCAGGCTTTTCTGCAGTCTGCCATGGCGGCCACGTCGGGCACCTGCGCGAGCCCGCCCATGTTACCTCGGGAGCTTGCGCGCCCCACCATGCATGCGCAGGAGCTGCGACAGTACTCCATCGGATTCGAGAATCTCGCTCGTCGTGGGCGCGCACTATTCGGTCCGACCCCACTGACTGCCAGACTCATCGAATGCTCGCAGCGGTTCGGACTACCGGCTTGGGTCAGCGTTGCAACGCCAGGACGAGAGCTCGAATCAGTTTCGGTGAAGTCGCCATCCAGCCCTTCCAAACCTTGAAATGGGCGAATGAGCGAGACGGCAGAAGTGGCATCGCCGAGGTCTCGCCCCTCGGTTCCCGGAGTGAATGGCAGTTTACTCCCCGAACGGGCGTCGCTGGCTACTGATCCGCAGGGCGTTGATCGCCCCGCCTTCGATGGCCCCCCGCAGCGGGCCATCCCCGCCAGCAACTGCGCTGTCGGCACTGGCGCCGAGTATCCAAGGATTGATGTTCCCGGAAATTCCGTGGGTCCCCGTGATGCTGCAGCTGACCTGATCGTTGTAGAAGGGAACCGACCCGGTGTAGCCCTGTCGCACGCCGTCGATGTAGAGTTCGACTCGCGGAGGCCCAAAGTTCAGGCCGATGTGGACCCAACGGCTTGCCTCGAGCGTTGCGTCGCTGCACACGAAGAGATCGCCGCCGTCCTGCATTCTGACGACGATCCGTCCGGAACCGCTTCCTGCATGGTAGAATGTCAAGTGCCCCTGACTCGGTTCCTCAATGGAGTCGCGCGAGAGGATCCCGTCGGGATCGCGCGTGGGAGTGTGGGCTGGAAGGAACCAGAAGTCGATCGATCCGGTCTCAAGGTCCCAATCCGGTGAGTGATCGATGCGCACGCGGTAGTCTGAGTGGAGCGCCAGCCCCGTCCCGCACCCTTCGGGAGCTTGAACGTACTCGACCGAGGCATCCGCGTTGAGCGAGGTGGGATGCTTGCCCGTCGCGTCATCCAAGTTGCCCTGGAAATAGTACAGAGCCAGAGTCGCACGATCGACGGGTTGGGTGCAGGCAAAGCCGCCGTCGACTCCCGCGCCCGCTCCGCCGCTCGGGCCGACGACGCCGGCATCGCCAGCATCACCAGAAGCCACGGTGAAGGACTGGAACAGGGTTGCCCAATTGCCTGCTGGTGTCCCCACCGACACGTCGTACACTCCAGCTACGAGATCCGGGGGAATCAGTACGTTGAGCTGCTCCGTGTTCACCTGCTGGACAGCGTCGCTCGAGAGCTCGCGCTGTCCCAGGCGAACCCGGAACTGTCGGTTGATGACAGGAGCCTCATCGTCGTCAATGCGGGTCCGGATCGCGGCGACGAAGCGTTCGCCGGTGATGGTCGCCTGCACCGAAACCCCGACCCCCGTTCTGTTGGGCTCGATGCCGACGATTCTCGGCTGCGCACCCGGACCATCACCGCACGCGACTGCGAGCAGGAATGATATCGGTTGGAGAAGTCTCGCATGGGACTCCAGGAGCCGCGGTTCTCGATGCGGAGGAATCCCCGACACACTCACGCCCGCACTGTACGGCCAATCCCGCGGCGCCTTCAGTCTCTGGGGCTCGAGCGGTCTTGCCATCGGCGTCCGGCCGAGACGGCGGAATCGGTGGAGCAAGCCGACCCCCAGGCCGCCACGCGCGGTCTCAAGTGCGCGATGATGCGCGTCGCCTCGCTTGCCCAGCGTCTTCCGTTTGCCGCCACTGACCAGCCCCAATCGCCGGATCGCATCGTTACTGGGCGATGCATCGAGCCTGCATCCGGTCCCAGACGGCAGAGGCCGCCACGGCAGCGCCTTCGTCACTAAACAGCATTCCATCCTCGGCCAGCAGTTCGGGACGACCTGCGAAGCTCGACCGCAGGTCCACCCAATGGCACGGCACAGCACTCATCCCGCACGCGTTCTCCATCACCGGGCGCAGAACATCCAGGCTCGCCTTCAATTGCGGCTGATCGATGGGGTCGGGGTAAAAGAAGTACACCACGTGCTCCACGCCATCCCCTGCCATCTGAGCCAGGAGGTTCTGAGCACCGCTCACCGCCGCGCTCACGCTCGGGCAATCGTACAGAGGCTCTGAATCACAAAGCCCCTGAAACATGTCCGTCTCTCCGCCGTCCATCACCACCACCCGCACGCTGCGGTTCGCCGATGCGGTGGAGTACTGCCCGGCAATGCTGAAAGAACCCTCCGCCAGAAACGAGTTGAGGGAGGAGGCGGCCTGACGGAAATGCTCGTCCGGCTGTAGGACGCCGGAAGCGACGGCCGCGTTCTCCAAGGAACTGGTGAACGTGGTGAGTTCAATCAGCGAATCGCCAAGCACCAACACGTCATTGGGCTCCACTCCCGAAGGGTCGCAGGCCCCGGCCGAGCTCGTTTCCTCTGAGGTGAGCATTTCACCATCTCGACAGAACCCCCCCTCGCAACGGCGACTCTCTCCGAGGGAAGAGCAGTCCTCGTCCACCAGACACGAGACATCGCAGAACGCCGATGGGCCATCCGCCGCACAGCGCCCTTCCGCAACCCTTGGTTGGGTCTCAGTGCAGACGGCGGCTTCCGTGACCGCCTGGCACGACTCCGATTGGGAGCAAGGGTTGGTGCAAACGCCGCACAGGCACGCATAGCCGTCCGGGCAGGTTCCGTCGCAAGACCGCAGAAAATGCGTTTCGCTGCCTTCGCGAGACTGCCGGACTCGGCCACCACAGGCGAGTGCCACGGCCGACATCACGAAGAGGCTCGTAGCGGCCAACCTCAGCGAGTGGCGGGAAGACGCGGTGTTCGTGGCACGTCGCGTCAGTGGTTCGGAACAGGACTCGAGTGAGTGCGGCACGACGGGACTGTCGGACTGGGGCGGAGCCCCGCTATGGGTGGTCATGAGACTCGTCGCTCCCCTGCGGGACCAGACACTGGCCAAAATAGAGGATGACGCGCGTGTGGTCTTCTGGAATCGCCGCCGTGGCGTTGTAAAATTCGATTTTTGCTCGCAATTCCCCGATCTTGGTGCGCAGCATGCCGAGAGTGGCAAGGGTCTCGGCCTCGAATGGATGGTTCGGCCAGATCTCGAGGGTATAGGTGCTCCCTCCAACACTGTCCCCCAGGCTCGCCGAACCTCGGCCCATACGCAGCCGGCAGGTGATGGTGTTCACAACGGCCTTAAAGTGATCGAAGATGGACGCCTCCCAACCGACCGGTGACCCTAGCGGAACAACCAGCGACTTGGCGGAGTAACGACCATCCTCAGTCGAGCGGGTGACCCGCCCAGCTTCAACCAAGCGCGCCAATGCCGCCTCGACCTCGCCCGTGCGGCCGGGATTGCTCACGAGTTGAGCCAGGGTAAGCGGGCCTTCACGGTAGATCAACGCCCAAAGCAGCTCGTCGAGCCCCTCGCTCTGCCGGGTCTGGCGCAAGCGTGCAAGCTCCTCGTCAGAAGTACACTCGTAGATGAGCGCTGAACCGGTTCCCGACACTGTCACGAGCCCGGTCTCACACAGATCGTGGAGCGCGCCTCGCACCAAAGCCTCGTCGTCCTCCGACATGTGCTCCAGCACCTCAAGCCGGGTCGCGCGTCCCTGAGTCGCGAGATAGTCGAGAATGGCCACCCACACTGAGCGACCGTGATGGGTGGAACTCTCGATCAGACGCTGGATCTTGCGCTGGTAGGTCCGAAGCCCCAATCCGAACATGTCGGCGCTCACCTTGCGGCTCACCCCTTGGCGTTCGAGCTCCCGAACCAGGTGAAGAAACACCTGGTCGGCCAGGTAGCTCAACGGGGCGCGGGTCCCGCCAGAGGTTGCCAGTTGGGCGATCAAGATCATCGTCTGGCGAACTACGGCCTGGATCAGAAGCTCGACAGTCATCGCTGCCCCATCATGACAGGAAGCGGGCCAGGGAACACGCGGTTCCGAATGCGCGTCGAGGACAACCGCGGGAATCCCAAACCGCAGCCAACCCCAATCCCCGCCGCGCTCCAGCAGCCTCGTCCCCCCAACGCCGCCGGGCGCGTCTGGAGACTGGGGACGAAGACTGCCGAGGAGGCGAGCATCGAAAGACGCGCGCCGCCTTTCCGCTGTGTAGACGTGCGGGCCAGGAAGCGGGCCCCGCAGGGGCGACGGGGCTCGCAGAGACTCGGCACGAGAGGGTGGCATGCACAATCCGTGATATGACAGACCGGTTCCGAGGTCTGCTCGCGAGCATCCTCGCTTCTTTCTCGTCCAATCTGACCAACCGCGCTGTTCCTCATGAAGATCGTCGTCCTTGATGGCTATACCCTGAACCCCGGCGATAACCCCTGGCACGAGGTGGCTCGGCTCGGCGACTTCGTCTGTTACGATCGCACACCAGCGGAACTCATCGTCGAGCGAGCCCAAGACGCCGATGTCATTCTCACGAACAAGACCCCATTGTCTGCCGAAACGCTGGCGCGACTCGATTCATTGAAGTTCATCAGCGTGTTGGCAACCGGCTACAACGTCGTAGACGTTCGCGCGGCCCGAGAGCGTGGCGTCGTCGTCTCCAATGTCCCTATCTATGGAACGGACTCGGTCGCAGAATACGTGTTCGCCCTCCTCCTGAACTTCTATCGCCAGCCCGCGCTTCATGGCGGCCTGGTCGCGCAGGGGGCCTGGGCGAAGTCCGACTGGTCCTTCTGGCGCACTCCGCTCACCGAGCTGATGGGCAAGACGCTCGGCATCGTGGGCTTTGGACGTATTGGCCGAAGAGTGGGGGAAATTGCCGTGGCCTTCCGGATGAAGGTCCTCGCCCACGATATCGTTCGCACGAGTCCGCCGTCCTATCCCTTCACCTGGTGCGAGGTACCGGAGCTGTTTGCGGAATCCGACGTCGTGACTCTGCACTGTAACTTGACTCCGGAAAACACGGGCCTGGTCGGCAGCGAGCTGCTGTCTCGCATGAAACCCAGCGCCTATCTCATCAACACCTCCCGCGGTCCCTTGGTGAGGGATGCCGATCTCGCCCAAGCACTCCAACAGGGGCGGCCCGCTGGCGCGGCCTTGGATGTGGTCACGACTGAGCCCATTCCGAGTGACAGCCCGCTGCTCGGCGCCCCTAACCTCACTCTGACGCCACACGTGGCCTGGGCCACCCTCGAAGCCCGACGCCGCCTGATGCAAGTCACTGCCGACAACATCGCGGCCTTTCACGCCGGAAGGCCCATCAACGTGATTGGCTAGTACTGTCGGGAGTAGCCGCCCTGCTGGAAAACACTTCGCACCGACGGTGGGAGCCGTCCTCGGTGAGCGAACCTGGGTCCCGAGGCACGCTGGCGCGGACGCAAGGCGAGACGCAGAGCCTCCCCCCTCACAGGCTGTACTGACCAGACGTGGACCGCTTGGCTCGCAGCAGCACTGGGACCAGTCGATTCCCCACCTCATCCTGCGACATGACAGCGTCGGCTTGGCACTCCCTGCCGAGCGCCTGCAGCTCATCCCATGGTCGCGCCGACACCACGACGATCGTCAACCCCCTCAGCCGCGCATTGGCGCGCAGTAGGCTGACCAGCCTGTCACTGGATAGGCCAGGAATGGTGTCATCGATCACGGCAGCGTCGATCCCGTTCTGCAGGATGGCCCTTGTCGCGCCGATACCAGAAGGCTGCTCGAAGACCTCCATACCCGCGTCGGTCAACACGTTCTTCATCCGATGACGTCCCAGAACGGCGTCTCCGATGACCAGCACCCTCAGAGCCAAGGCAGGCATACCGTTGAGCATATTTGCCAACTGAAGATGAGCTCCATTTCTCACTTCGCGCCTCGATGTTGGTGATTCAATGTAGGCGATGGGTCTCTGGCGTCGTTGGCCAGGGGAAACACGCACGCCTGCACCCCCACTTGGCTCGCGCCATTCTGGTGCGACATCGATTACGTCCGCGCAATTAGCGTGAATAAGGGAGCCATCGAGGCGACATGGGGCCGTACCACCCCAAATCCGTGACATCTCGCAGGCATAGCCCTCACGCACAAAGAGGAAGTCTCGTGGGAGGCTATCGCACCACCCTCACCGAAAATGACTGAGCCCGGGTCAGCAGCCTCGTCAGAGACAACCAAACCCGGGCTGGAGCGCCTCCCGCGCGGCAGACTGCGGGGGTGGGATAGTGCGACTGGAGCACCGATCGGCAGACAAGGTCGGTACGCCTCGAGCGACATCGCTCCCACAAAGCGGTTGGAGCGGCTCCGCAAACGCGGCGCGAACTCGCGAACCGATCGGTGCGCTGCCGCGAAAGACTCACACCACGCCGTAGGCCAACATGGCGCGGGCAACCTTGAGGAAGCCAGCGATGTTGGCGCCCGCCACGTAGTCACCCGCCTTGCCGTAGGTCTGTGCAGCGTCGAGGCATGATTTGTGAATACCCTTCATGATGCCCTTGAGACGGGCGTCGACCTCTTCGCGAGTCCAAGACAAGCGCATGCTGTTCTGACTCATTTCGAGACCAGAGACGGCGACGCCGCCCGCGTTGGCAGCCTTGCCCGGGCCGTAGAGGATACCCGCCTGCTGGAAGACTTCGACGGCCTCTGCAGTGCTAGGCATATTGGCGCCCTCGGCCACGCAGAGGCAGCCGCCCTTGACCAGCGCTTCGGCGTGGGACTTGTCAATCTCGTTCTGAGTCGCACCGGGGAGCGCAACGTTGACCTTGAGACCGTGGTTCTTGATGACGTCCCAGGTGCTCTCGTTGGGATAGAGCTTGGCGCTCGGGTACTTGGCAGCATACTCGGCGATGCGGCCGCGACGCACGTTCTTGAGCTCCATGAGGAACGCGAGCTTCTCGGGGCTGATGCCGTCCATGTCAACGACCGTGCCGCTCGAGTCGCAGGCCGTGATCGGCTTGCCTCCGAGCTGGTTCACCTTCTCGATGGTGTATTGCGCGACGTTGCCAGAACCGCTCACGGCCACGAGCTGACCCTGGAAGTCCTTGCCGCGGGTCGCGAGCATTTCGGCCGCAAAGTACGAAGTGCCGTAGCCCGTGGCTTCCGGCCGGATGAGGCTGCCGCCGTACTCCAGGCCCTTGCCCGTGAAGGTGCCGGTGTGCTCGTTGCAAAGCTTCTTGTAGTAGCCGAAGAGGTATCCTATCTCGCGGCCGCCCACGCCGATATCACCAGCCGGGACGTCAACGTCCGGACCGATATGGCGGAAAAGCTCAGCCATGAACGCCTGAAGGAAGCGCATGACCTCCAGATCGCTCTTGCCCTTGGGATCGAAATCCGAGCCGCCCTTGGCGCCGCCCATGGGGAGCGTGGTGAGGGAGTTCTTGAATATCTGCTCGAAGCCAAGAAACTTGAGCACGCCGAGATTGACTGAGGGGTGGAGACGCAGACCACCCTTGTACGGCCCAATTGCATTGTTGAACTGGATACGGAACCCGCGATTGACCCGCACCTTTCCGCTGTCGTCGACCCAAGGAACGCGAAACATGAGCTGGCGGTCGGGTTCCACGACGCGCTCGTAGATGCCGGCCTTAACGAACTCGGGGTGCTTGGCGACCGTGGGCTCGAGGCTCTCGAGCACCTCAGTGGCGGCTTGGTGGAATTCCGGTTGGCCGGGGTCGACCAACTTGATCTTCGCGATAACGTCTTGGATTACGGACATGGGGAGCCTTTCTCGCGTACGGGGAGTCGAGGCTGCGGCCTGTCGACGCCCGCGGGGCGCACAGTCCATCCGCAAACCACCAATTACGCAATAGGGGAACCCCTGCTTTTCGCACCAGCTATTCCCTGATTTACACATCGGGGAAATTCCTAGTAGCAAACCAGCGTCGGTGTAAATTCCAACACTTAGTTCGCCATCACAGCGGTAGCGGCGAGCCCAGGTCGCGGTATATGCTCAGCAGAATCGTGCCCCGCAACGTAAGCCAAACCCCTACGACAGACGAGGCCGGCGGGTCCGCTCGCAACCTGCTGATGGAGGCTGACGCCGGGGCAACGCGGGAGCTCGAGCAGTTGCGCGCCTTGCAGGCGGAGCATATCCGTGCCCGAGTGAGCCTTGAGCTAAGCACCCACGCTCTGCGAGAGCGGGTCAAGGAGCTGAACTGCCTCTACTCCATTTCGGCTATCGCGGAACGACCCGATCTGTCTCTGGATGAGGCCATCCAGCAGGTCGCCGACATCTTGCCCGCGGCGTGGCAGTACCCCGAGGTCGCTTGCGGTCGGATCGTCATCGACGACAAGACCTACCCGAGCGCGACGTTCGCCCCGGTCGGCGATCACCAGAGCCAGACGGTCACCGCGAACGGTGAGGCCATCGGGTTCGTCGAGATCCGCTACCTCGAACCTCGGCCGGCCTCGCACGAAGGACCGTTCTTGGCCGAGGAGCGCAGCCTCATCAACGCCATCGCCAGCCGGATCGGTGAAGTGGTGGAGCGGCGCCGCGCGCGCGCTGCCATCGTCTCGAGCCTCGAAAAGAACCGCGCGCTGCTCGCTGCCATCCCGGATCTCATCGTCCAGCTGCGCCACGATGGAGTGTTGCTCGACTACCACGTGGGGGACTACCGCAATTTCGGCGAATCCCTGAAAAGCATGGTCGGACGCGACCTGGGAGAGCTCTTCGGGACTCCGGGTCTGTTCCACCAACGGGAGCTGCGCGAAACTGGAGGCAACCAGGACTGGAGCCTCACGGAATCACCTCAGGTACTACAACGGCAGGTGGCGCTCTCCGGCAAGCGGTACGACTTCGAGATTCGGCTGGTCGAAACCTCGGACCGCAACACGCTGGGGATTCTTCGCGACATCACGCAGCGCAACCGGCTCGAGCGCGAGATACTCGAGATCAGTGGCCGCGAGCAACGGCGGATCGGCCGAGAGCTTCATGACGGACTGTGTCAGCACCTCGCCGGAATTGGTTTTCTGGCCCAGGCGCTTGCTCGACGAGTACCGAAGAGTGATCCCGCATTGGCGCAGGATGCGACGGAGCTCGCCAACCTGCTCGGAGAAGCGATATCGCTAGCCAAGGGGCTAACGCGGGGACTCATTCCGGTGCGTCTCGAAACCGAAGGACTTGCCCCGGCACTCCAGGAACTGACGGGCACGGCCAGCAAGCTGTTTGGCGTGGACTGCCACCTCGAAGAGCCATTCAGTCTCTCGAAGACAGACTCCACGATTCTTCTCCATCTCTATCGAATCGCCCAGGAAGCACTGAACAACGCGATCAAGCATGGGCGTGCCAGCCAGGTCACGATCTCGATCGCCGAAGAGAGCCCCTGGGCATGTCTCGCCATCAAGGACAATGGCAAGGGATTCTCCGTCGGAACGAGTCCCGACGGCGGTCTTGGGCTGGGGATCATGCGCTACAGAGCCATGATGCTCGGGGGAACGCTCTCCGTACAGAGTGACGCCCAAGGCACCTACGTTCTTTGCCGCTTTCCTGCATCCAACCACAGCTAGAACCCCGACATGAGCAACGCGCCTTCTCCGCGAGAACCACTCCCCAGTCGACGACGGATTCTGATCGTCGATGACCATCCGCTGCTGCGCAAGGGGATAGCCGCCCTCATCAATCAGGCACCGGATCTGGTGGTCGCAGCCGAAGCCTCCGACGCCCAAGAAGCGCTCAGCGCCCTATCGACCCAGAGCTTCGAACTCGTCACCATCGATATATCTCTTCCTGGCACCGACGGCCTCGAGCTGGTTCGCACCATCCACCAGCAGCATCCGCGGGTACCAACCCTGGTGCTTTCGATGCATGATGAGCTCCTGTTCGCCGAGCGGGCGCTACGTGCCGGCGCCATGGGGTTCATCATGAAGCAGGAACCCGCCGACACGATTCTGCACGCCATGCGGCGTGTGCTTCAAGGTCACACCCACGTGAGCGAGCGCATCGCCACGCACATGCTCAAGAAGCTGACGGGAAACGCCAGAGAGCCCGGCGAGCGGTCCCTCGATTGCCTGTCGGACCGGGAGCTCACCGTATTCCGCCTGATCGGGCAGGGTCGCACGACACGGCAGATCGCGGAGGAACTCCACGTCAGTATCAAGACCGTGGAGTCCCATCGAGCGAACCTCAAGGAGAAACTCGGGATCGCGTCGAGCACCGAATTGGTGCGGTGCGCGTGCGTTTGGTCGGTGTCGTCGTCTGGACAGGCGAGTTAGCAGACGCCCCAACCTTGAAGCTGGGGCGCTCGGCTCGGGTCCCCGGAGCCCGTCATATGGACTGGGTGAAGACTACTCGGCGCTCCCATCCCAACCGGCGAGGCGGGCGAAGAGATGCCAAGCAGCAACGCCCTTCCGCACACAGTTGAGGTTGGCCTCTTGCGGCGAATCGGAATGCGCACACCCCGTCGTACCGCCGAATCCGTCGGTGCCCATTGTGAGCCGCGCGTAGTCGTGCTCGGGGTTCTCCGCGATCCACTCCGCCGCCCAGTTGCCGTCTTCGTAATCGAGGTTGTCATACATCCCCGAATTCCAGAAGTAGGTTCCGTCCGGGTCGTGTGCCTCGATGTCGGCGAAGTCGAAGAGCCAGCGATTGTTATCGCGACAGTGCGCGCGAATGAGCTGATTATTGTAGTGAATTCCGTTCTCGGTCATATCTTCGCCGTCACCCTCGGCATGGCCGGTCATGAACACGAACGCGACGTCTGGATACTCTTCGATGAGCTTCTCCATATTGTCGACGTAGCGCTGCGCGTCGTGACCATTGATGGAGCACCAGGACCACATCACCACATTGATATGAGCGTTGGCGGAATCATCGAGCAGGGCTCGGGTTCCAACGACCCACGGAGTGTCGCCGTTCTCGTCCTCTGTGTCGCCCTGACTCAGATCGGGGCCGCCGCCCTCGATTCCATAGTCATCGAGATCCAGGGCGTCGCCTTCGCCCGCATCACTCCAAGCGTAGAGCGACCCATAGCTGGGGAAGCCCGCGAGTGCATCCATGCCCGTGATGAGTTGACTGCCGTGGGAGGTATGTTGGTAGGCAATGTGGAGAGTCTGCTTCACCGTGGTGATCGCGGCCTTCGGAATGCCGGAGAGGTCGCTCTGCTCATGACCAATGAACGTGGAGCTACCTTCGTTGTCCGGCGTGGCGTCGACGACCTTGCGCCCAGACGAATCATCGTCGTCGGCGGTTTCGCGGCTCGGCGTATCGTCGTCACCGGACGCCTCACTGTCAGACGAGTCGTCGCCACACCCCGAGAAACAAACCGCGAAGCCAACCGCCAACAACGAGCCCAATACCAAGTGCTTCATGCTTTCTCCTTACCGCATCCACTCGAACACTGTGAAGAGGATTGCCGCCGCCCGATGCGTCG
>CAYRKE010000021.1:0-1084 GCA_964424695.1 uncultured Polyangiaceae bacterium | reverse complement strand
CCCCCGCGGTTCGTGGCCGGACGCTGGCTTTCGTCGCGGACGCCCGAAGCCGGCTCATCCGCTGAGACAGCCGCATCATTGGTGCCAACACCGGCAAACGTGACAGAGCGTGTGCCAGCATCAGCGTAAGCGCCGACTCCTATCGTCAGCTGCCGGCGGACTCGCAGGGACCGAGGAACGAGAGGAGGGGGGGTACCAACACGCGGTCGCACCGAATGAGCCGTTCTGTACCCGACTCGACCCCGCCTTGGCAAAGCCACGAGCTCGTGAGATGCTCGTGGCGTGCCGGGGCACGGCGCCGCCAGTCAGAGCAGTGTCGGATCATTGGTCGCGGAGGGGGCATGAGTCGACAAACGATCATGGGACTGATCCTGGGAGCACTGCTCTTCTGCGACGGCTGCACCAGGTCCCGCACCGAGCGGGCTCCGAGTGAGCGCGATCGAGCAGTGCATCCCCAAGGCTCGGCGGTAGGTGCCCAGCAGGCACGGACCCCGAGAACCGATCTCGAGCGAACGGAGAGCGTCATGCTAACCATCACGTCACCCAAGTTCGTACACAATGGTGAGATCCCTAAACGATACACCAGTCAGGGGGCGGACGTCTCTCCGCCCCTCGCGTGGACCGGGGTTCCGCCAAACGCGAAGAGTCTGGCATTGATCGTCGACGACCCGGACGCGCCCGATCCTGCCGCCCCCAGACGGGTCTGGGTACACTGGGTCGTCTACAACATCCCCCCCACCGTCACGGAGATTGCGGAAGGGCCGAGCTCTCTGCCAGCCGGTGCCAAGACCGGAAGGAACGACTGGAACCGCGCAGACTATGGCGGGCCTTCGCCTCCTATTGGACGCCACCGTTATTTCTTCAAGCTGTACGCGCTCGATGAGGAGCTAACCCTCGCACAGCCCACCAAGGGCCAGCTGGAGCAAGCAATGCGGGGCCACATCCTCGGCAAGGCGGAGCTGGTCGGGACCTATCAGAAGTCCTGAAAGGAGGACCTCCCCCTACCCTTCGGGGATTGCGCCGCAATCCATTTGGGGTCACGGGGGTCTCTCGCAGATAGCGGGGCAATCCAGCTCGGGTCCGC
>CAYRKE010000020.1:15603-58107 GCA_964424695.1 uncultured Polyangiaceae bacterium | reverse complement strand
CTAGTCGCTCCCTTGGGGTGCGGAGCGTCCTCCGTTGGCCCCCGAGACTCGGCTGGGCAACTCGACGCATCGGGGCAGCTGCGCGGCATGCCCTGTCGGGAAGCCGGCGCCTTTCTTGGAACAGCGAGGGGCAGCCACTCGGGCCCGGTCATGACATGCGTGTCGCGGTCCGGCACTCATGCACCACACTTTCGCTGGGCCGAATGTGCCGCTTTCGGCGTCTCGCTCCAGAGGCTTGGACGATCAAGCACTTGGCCAACTGGCCCCCCCAAATGCCTATCTGTCTTTACGTGCGCGGGTCTCTCGGAAAAAGACTCGATATGTGCTCTGGTCGGCGATCCAAACGGGAGAACTCGCCGCGCAGGCAAAGCACCCGCCAGCCGGTCACCTATCAAGGCATGCGTCTTGCTTACGACTCGACGCAGCCACCGCTGTGGGTTGAGGATTGGGATGACCGTACGACTCGTTGCCGCGAAGACGCGGCAGAATGAAACCGCATCCGACTTCGTGCTCGGATTTGCCAGGGATTGCCTCCTCAGTCAGTCGAACGCACTGACACGCACGGCTCAACGGATCAACGAGGAGTTCTCGCGCGCAGCCAGTCTGCTCCTGAACTGCACCGGACGAGTGGTCGTCTCGGGCATCGGCAAGTCCGGCCTCATAGGCAGGGCCATCGTCGCCACCCTGGCTTGCTCGGGTACCCCCAGTGTGTTTCTCCACCCGAGCGAGGCCGTCCACGGCGACCTCGGCATGGTCACCCGCAACGATGTCTTGGTGCTCATCTCCAACAGCGGTGAAACCCAAGAAATCGTTCGGCTGCTGCCCCACTTCCGCGAACTTGGTTGCCCCATCGTGGCCCTGGTTGGGAAGTCCGACTCGAGTCTGGCGCGGAGCGCCCAGGCGGTGCTCGACGTCTCCGTCGAACGGGAGAGCTGCCCCCACAATCTGGTACCTACGACCTCGACGCTCACCACTCTCGCCATGGGAGACGCCCTGGCAATGGCAGCGATGCGGCAGCGCGGCTCGACTACCGCGACTTCGTCGCGGCAGCGTCCGGGAGGTCTCGGAACCCTGCCGGGCGCGACCGTCAGAGACGTGATGCGAGCGGACTTTCTCCCCCTTGCCCGGCCAAACGAGTCGCTGCGAGAAGCTCTCCTGTCAATGACCGCGAGCCGCACGGGGCTCGTCATCGTCGTCGATGCCGAGAATCGTCCGACTGGCATCGTGACCGACGGCGACGTGAGGCGAGCGGCGCAGAAGAGCTCGAGCCCCCTCGAACTCAGGGTCGAGGATGTCATGACCCGGAATCCTGTGGTGATCCGCGACGACGCCTCCCCCCAGCAGGCAGAAGCACGGATGATGCGTCTCGAGCTGAGTGCCTTGGTGGTGGTCGACGCAGACGACAAGGTCGTGGGGCTCGTGGAGATCTTCGGCCGCTCCTGAGCCGCGCCTGGGTGGCGAACGCCGCGCCGTATGGTACCTCGCGTGGCGATTGATGATCATTGACGTTCACGCGCATGCGTTCCCCGACCGCGTTGCTCCCAAGGCGATGAGGATCCTCTCTGAAGGCGCGGGGCTATCGCTCCCCGAAACCGGCGGCACTATCGCATCGCTGCTCGCATCCATGGCCGACGCGGGAATCGACGCTTCTTGGGTGGCAAGTATCGCGACGCGTCCCGAGCAGTCCAGCGCCATCCTTGATTGGTCGCTCCGGATCCGCTCACCGAAGATCGTACCGCTCGGATCGATTCACCCCAGTAGCCCACACTGGAGAGACGAGCTCGCAGCAATCCGCGAGAGCGGCCTTCCGGGCGTCAAGCTCCACCCGCAGTACCAAGGTTTTGTCGCCGACGAGCCCCGAATGATGCCGGTCTATCGCGAGATCGCGCGCCTCGGCCTCTTCTTGCTGGTCCATGCTGGCTACGACATTGCATTTCGCGGTGACACCAGCGCCGCTCCATCACGATTCTGCAGGGTACACGCCGAGGTTCCGGAGCTGGACCTCGTCTTGGCCCACCTCGGTGGATGGCAAGCTTGGGACGAGGTCATCGACACGCTGGTTGGCACCGCTGTCTACCTCGACACATCCTACTCGCACGAAATTGGGTCCACGCAGCGTGGGGAGATCCTCACGCGCCACGATCCCACGCGACTGCTCTTCGGAACCGATCATCCCTGGATCACGCAGGGTACGGCTCTCAACGGAGTGCGCAGCCTCTCCCTGAAGAACGGCGGCATGGAGCTCCTGCTCGGCGGAAACGCCCAGAGACTGGCACAGAGCCGCGCCGTAGCGCCGTCCCCCCCTCGACGCTCGTCCTAATCCGAAGCTCGGGTCGTGCACCGAGTGGAGAGGCTCCACCGAGCTCCGCAGTGGAGTGCACACATCGGGGCAGGCTGAGGGGGTTGCAGGGCGCAAAGACTGCGCAGGGCAAGGTCCACCCTCCAATGGAGAGGGCGCAGTTTTTTCGCACCAGCGTGGCTCATCGCCAGCTTTCTCAGAATGGCTTGCACGAGGGCACGCAAGGTGGTTTCGCATGGGTCGCTCATGGCAACCACTGACACGGTGCTGCTGGCCGCGGAAAGCAAGGATCCAGGTTGATGCGACAATTGATGCTCGGCAATGAAGCGATTGCGCGCGGTGCTTGGCAGGCAGGCGTTCGCGTAGCAACGGCCTACCCAGGCACGCCCAGCACGGAGATCACGGAGTTTATCGCGCGGTACCCTGAGATCGACTCGGAGTTCAGCGTCAATGAGAAGGTCGCACTCGAGATCGGCATCGGAGCCTGCATCGCTGGCGCTCGCACGCTGGTATCGATGAAACACGTCGGGCTCAACGTGGCAATGGACCCCCTGCTGTCCATCGCGTACCCCGGGGTCAATGCGGGGCTGGTGGTCGTCGTTGCCGACGATCCGGGACAACACAGCTCGCAGAACGAGCAGGACACTCGTTACTTCGGCATCGCCGGCAAGCTCCCGGTCCTCGAACCATCGGACAGTCAAGAATGCCTTGACTTCACCATGAAGGCCTTCGAGCTCAGTGAGCGCTTCGACACGGCAGTCATCGTCAGGCTCACGACCCGGGTGGCCCACGGCATGAGCCTCGTTGCTACCAACCCGCGCCAGCAGATCCCGCTAAAGGACCATGATCGCCGACAGGGCAAGTACATCGTGGCCCCGGCGTTTGCGAAGAAGCGACGGGTCGTTGCCGAACAGCGTCTCCGTGACCTGGAGGCGTACGCAGAGACTAGCGATCTGAATCGCGTCGAGAGCCGCAGTTCCAAGATGGGAGTCGTCACGAGTGGGATTGCCTATGAGTACGTGCGAGAGGTCGCGCCCGAGCTCAGCACCTTCAAGCTGGGCTTGAGCTACCCGCTGCCCCGCGGAAGGCTCCTCGAATTCGCCGCTGCGCACCAGGAAATCATAGTGGTGGAGGAGCTCGAGCCCATCTTCGAGCTCCGCCTCAAGGCCTTCGGCATTCCCGTGGTTGGCAAGGAGCGTGTGCCGACGATCGGCGAGCTCTCGCCAGAGATCGTACGCTCGGCCCTCGGCCGCCCCGCCCTGCCTGGGCTCGACACGCGAGGACTCCCCGAAGCCCCAATGCGACCTCCGGTGCTCTGCGCGGGTTGCCATCACCGCGGCCCCTTCTCGGTGCTTCGCAAACTCAAGCTCCACGTCTGCGGTGACATTGGCTGCTACACGCTGGCCGCCTTCCCCCCTCTCAACGCCATGGAGACAGCGATCTGCATGGGCGCCAGCGTGGGCATGGCGTACGGGTACGAGAAGGCGCGAGGCAAGGACTTTGCGAAAAAAACGGTCGCAGTCATCGGTGACTCGACCTTCTGGCACTCCGGCGTGACCGGGCTCATCGATATCGTCTATGGTCGTGGCGTCACCACCGTCATCATCCTCGACAACGAAACCACGGCCATGACCGGCCATCAGGAGAACCCTTCCAGCGGCGGGTCACTCGGGCGTGGTGAAGCCCCACGGATCGACTTTGTGGCCGTCGCCAAGGCGATCGGCGTCCGTTCGGTAAGGGAGGTCGACGCCTACGATCTCGAGGCGCTGGAAACCGTGATCCGCGAGGAGATCGCACGCGAGGAACCGAGCGTAATCGTGACCCGTAGGGCTTGCGTTCTGCGCCGCGGGGGGTTGCCCAAGCTGCCCGCGCTCACGGTCGATGCCGAACGCTGCGAACGGTGCAAGAAGTGCCTCCGCTTGGGCTGCCCGGCCCTCAGCCTCGGCCCGGAGACGGTCAGAATCGATCCTTCTCTCTGCACGGGGTGCGGCCTCTGCCAAGACGTGTGCACATTCGACGCCATCGAGCGCCCAGGCGCCGCCTCGCAGCCCCCAGACGCGCTGAACACGGAGCCGACCCATGACTAGTACGACGAAGAACGTGCTCATTGCCGCGGTTGGAGGCCAGGGTGCCCTCCTCGCTGCACGGGTCCTCGGACGCCACGCTTTGACCATGGGACTCGAAGTCAAAGTCTCCGAGATCCACGGCATGTCCCAGCGGGGTGGGAGTGTGGTCACGCACGTCCGCTTCGGCCCCGAGGTGCATTCGCCAGTGATCGAGAAGGGGGGAGCCGACATCATGATCGCATTTGAGATGCTCGAGGCCCTGCGCTTTCTCGACGTGCTGCGGCCCGGTGGGACAGTCATCGTCAACAGCCAGAGGATCCCGCCAATGCCAGTCTCGACGGGCGCGGCAAGCTATCCCGAAAACCTGGAGGCGGCCCTCGCCTCAAGAGACGCCCGGATCATCCGTATTGATGGTCAGAGTCTCGCAATCCAAGCCGGAAACGAGAAGGCCGTCAACGTCGTCCTGCTTGGTGTCTATGCCAAACTCGAAGGCGCGAATCCCGCAAGCTGGCGCGCGGCGCTCGAGGCGGCGGTACCAAGAAAGCATCTTGCCACGAACCTTGCAGCCTTCGAGGCCGGTTTTGCCGTGATCCCCGCCGAGAGGACCGTACGGAGCTGAGAGGCAGGGGAAGCCCCCGAGCGCAGGCTCGAATTGGATAGAGTCACCGTCTGTGGTCGTGTAGGTTGGACGTTGTGCCAGAGAGAACACGAGACAAGTTGCTGTAGTCGAGGCTCGAAGATGTGGAACGATCGCTGTGAATCCCTGAATCAGAAGGAACGCCGCGAGCTCCAGGACGCTCGGTTGCGCCACCTCGTCAGCAGGGTATACGAGACCGTCGCGCCCTACCGCGCCAAAATGCAGGCCGTGGGCGTCACGCCGGCCGACATTCGGGGTGTCGAGGACCTTCCGAAACTGCCCTTCACCACCAAGGACGACCTCCGAGACAACTACCCCTTCGGGCTCTTCGCCAAGCCCGCCCACGAAATCGTGCGCCTCCATGCATCCTCGGGCACCACGGGGCGATCCACGGTGGTCGGGTACACTCACGCCGACATCCAGCTTTGGGCCGAGGTCGTTGCGCGGTGCCTGGTGGGGGCGGGTGTTTCAGCGCACGACATGATCCACGTCGCGTACGGCTATGGGCTCTTCACCGGCGGCCTCGGCCTCCACTACGGGGCCGAGCTCGTGGGCGCAACGGTGGTCCCGATCTCTGGCGGCAACACGAACCGCCAGATCCAGCTGATGCGGGATTTTGGCGCCACGGTTCTCGCGTGCACGCCGTCGTATGCGCTTCACCTGGCCGACGCACTCCGGCAGGCCGGGGTCGACAAGAAGCAGCTCAAGCTCCGCGTCGGCATCTTCGGTGCCGAACCTTGGACCGAGGCGATGCGTCAGAAGATCGAGAGTGAACTCGGCATCATTGCCATCGACATCTACGGGCTCAGTGAGATTGTCGGCCCAGGCGTGGCCTGCGAGTGCGTCGAACGGCAAGGGCTCCACATCCAGGACGACCATTTTCTCCCCGAGCTCATCGATCCGACGACAGGCCTCGGCTCCGCTTCGGAAGGGCGCGGCGAGTTGGTTTTCACGACCCTCACCAAGGAAGGGTTGCCGCTCATCCGCTACCGTACCCGGGACTTGACCGAGCTCGACAGTACCCCTTGCCGTTGCGGGCGCACGTCGACCCGGATGCGCAAGTGCCTGGCTCGAAGCGACGACATGCTCATCATCCGCGGCGTGAACCTCTTTCCGTCGCAGATCGAAGCGGCAATGCTGGAAATCTCCGGCCTGTCTCCCCACTATCAGCTCATCGTTGAACGCGAGCACAATCTCGACAAGCTGACGCTCGAGGTAGAAGTCGACGAGCAGGTCCTGTCCGACAGCATCAGCAAACTCGAGGCCTTCACGGCGAGGGTGCGCCGCTCGCTGGAGAGTGCGATCGGGCTCGGCATCGAGGTCAGGCTGGTGGAACCGAGGTCAATCGCGAGAAGCGAAGGCAAAGCAAAGCGTGTCGTCGACAGGCGACGGCTCAACTAGGCAGATTGCACAGCGGAGTGTAGAAGCCATGATGCTAAAGCAGCTCTCGGTGTTTCTCGAGAACCGGTCTGGGCGCCTCACCGAGGTCACGGGTGCGCTCGCCGAACACCAAGTCAACATCGCCGCGCAGTGCGTCGCGGAAACCTCGGACTTCGGCATTCTGCGCATGCTGGTATCCGACGCCGACCTTGCACTTCGCGTCCTGCGCGAGCGCGGTTTCTCCGTACAGCTCACAGACGTCCTCTGCCTGACAACCCCCAACGTCCCGGGCGCTCTCCACAAGGCCCTTCAGGTCCTGTCCGATGCGGGCATCGGCATCGACTACATGTACGCCTTCGCCATCGGCGACGACGCCTTCGTGGCGCTGCGCCCGACCGATCTGCAGCGATCGATGGATCTGCTTCTGCGGCACGACCATCGGTTGCTGGAGGGGGCAGCAATCGGCTCCCAGTAGGCCGCAGCCATAGATCTGGCCCCCTCCACCACAGTCGCTGACGCTGCTCTCCCAGGTACCAAAGATGGAGCAACCTCGGTGGAGAGCGGATGCCGGTACCCCGTCTCGGCGATTGCAGCCCGCGAGCCGCAGGAGCTATCCTACCGGTAGTGACACGCCACCCCGACCGCTCATGTCCGGCCTTCGGCGCCTGGTTCATTCTCTTGGCGCTGAGCTGCGGGAGCCACCCGGAACACGTTTCTTCGGCCGATGCCGCTGTCGCGCGCGCTGCGCCAAGTCCGGCGGTGCCCCGAAACCCCTCAGGCGCGCCGCGCCGCAACCCCAAGTGGGCCGTGCCCATGACGCGACCTGGCCTACCCAATCTGCACGAGGTCGCTCCCAACGTCTATCGCGGCGCCCAGCCCGAGACGGAGGGCTTTGCGGCACTTGAGACGATGGGGGTCAGGACGGTCATCAACCTTCGAACGCTGCATTCCGATGTTGACGAGATGGGTGAATCCAAAACAGAAGGCTCTTTTCAGTACTTCGAGATTCCGATGCCAGCATGGGACGTGACGGACCAGGAAGCGGCGAGGTTCCTCAGTATCGTCGAAAACGAGGACAACCTACCCGTCTTCTATCACTGCCAGCACGGCGCGGACCGGACCGGCACCATGACCGCCGTGTATCGGATCGCCCATCAGGGATGGACCGCAGAGGAAGCAATCGACGAGATGCGGAACGGCGGCTTCGGGTACCACGCAATATGGACAAACTTGGTTTCCTACCTCAGGGCGTTCGACACCAGGCGCGTGCGGAAACTGATGAACGCCGCTGACCAGCAACGGGACCGCGACCCGTAGTCTCGTCACTACGCAGCCGGAGCTGCGCAATCACGGTTCCCCTCTAGACCGATACTGACCCCTGCCGCGCGAAGAAGAGACTGGGGGGCATCCGTTCGCGCCCCCCCCGGAAAGCCCGGCCCTCGAGGCCGCCTTGAGCGAAGGAACCAGTTCCAGCGCGAAGCGCCTCGGGCGGGTTCGCTGCCCACGAACGCTCTCGGCAGCCCCGGATTGACACCCTGAACCGCCCCGTGCACCGACTCCTTTTGGCTCACTCCACGTAGATCATCTTCCGGGTCATGCCGCCGTCCACCACGAAGTTCTGGCCCGAAATGAACCCTGCGCGGTCGCTGTCCAGCAGAAACGCAACCATCTCAGCGATATCCCGGACGGTTCCCACCCTCCCAACCGGATGCTGGGCGTGATCCTCGGGCCGCAGGACCGCGCCAGGGCTTACGGGACCCGGGCCGCGCTCCACAGTATCGATCCACCCAGGGCTGACGGCGTTGACCCTTACGCGAGGCCCCAGGCTCATGGCTAGAGCATGCGTCAATGCCAAGAGGCCCCCCTTGGAGGCCGCATATGCCTCCGAGTGCGCCTCGGACTGCAGCGCACGAGTCGACGCGATGTTGACGATGGCCCCACGCCTCTCGAGTAGCTGATCGATAGCGGCACGAACGCATAGGTAGGCGCCATCGAGATTCACCGATAGGACCCGACGCCAGTATCCATAATCGAGATCCCCGATGTGCGGGGGATGAGGCGATGCAATCGCAGCATTGTTCACCAACGCGTCGAGCCCGCCGAAACGGTCCACGGCAAGCTGCACGGCCCTCTCCGCATCACCCTCAAGGCTCACATCGCCCCGTGAGACCGCGAGGTGAGGCTCAGAGCGTGATTCGAGACCTTTCGCAGCCTCGGCGTCGATTTCGAGAGCCACCACGCGCCACCCCTCGACGATGAGATGCTCACAGATCGCTCGCCCGATGCCTCGACCACCGCCGGTCACCAGCGCGACTCTCCCTACCCGCCCGTTCATGCACCGAAGACTACCTCGGCCGGAAGGAAGCGCCATGCATGTTGGGTTACCTCCCGCGTTCACAGAGGACTCAGGTCGGCGATGGGATCCTCCGAAGCTGGCGCTGCACGACCGGACCTTCACGACTGGACAGCACCTGCCGTCGTCGCGGTGGGCGCCCCGGGATTCGTATCACCGCTCCCCAATGCCCAGGACTCCCCGTTTGCTCCGTCTGCCGCTCCGGCACCGCCAACGGGCGTAGCACCTGAGCCCCCATTCGGCTTACTATGCACTTCGAACGCAGGCCGATCGAATGCAGATTTCGAAACATCCTCCCGCACCCCGCCCGGCACGGCGTAACTCCCTCCCTCGCCGAGGGTTGGCCTCAAAACCGCCGAGGAAAGTCCCGGCGGCTCCTCGCCAAGCCGCCTCCGAAGCCAGGATCCGGGTGGCTCTGCTCGATTCGAGAGCTGGCGCGGTGCTGGGAGCGCTGGGCCTCATTCTCGGCGCACTCGGCGGGTGCAGCCATCTGCCTCCGCCCCCAGACCTCGAATCGGGATCGAGCGCATCGCGGGTCCGCCCCGACGGAAGAGACGATCGGCCCGAGCACAGTCGGTCTGCCATCGGAAGTACGCAACAGCTCCGATCGCCGGAGTCCCAACCGGCACCAAACCCGAAGGCAGCCCCGCCGGACGGTCCCCCCACCGAGGGGACTGGCACCTTCGAAGAAGCGGACTTGGCGATCACCGCCATGTCCTCCCCCGACCCCGCGTCGGAAGCGACCCCATCCGAACCCATCGTGCCGGAGACGTATCGCGAGCCATTGCACACCACCACAAGCCCCCTTTGGGGTCCGGCAACGCGGCTAGCCAGCCTCCAGCCCGCAGATTGCCGAGCCCTGGTGCAACGGAGGCACCTCCCATTCAAACGCGACCGCCGACCCACGCGCGGCGTCGCCACGGCACTGCGTTTCGATGGACCAATCGAGAACGTCCGATTCCTCGCCGGAGGTTGGAAGACCCCATACGGTGTCCTCGACTGCCGCCTGGCGCTCGTCTTCGTGGAGCTTGCGCCAGTGCTTGCCGAGCATCAGGTGAGCCAGGTCCTCATGGGGACGATGTTTCGGCCAAGCTCCAGGCTCGGCAGCGGAGCCCTCAGTCAGCACGCGCACGGACTTGCCGCCGACGTCGTCGGATTCCGTCTGGAGGACGGCACAACCCTCGAGGTCGAGCGCGATTGGCCACCCGAGCTTGGCGAGCCCCCCTGCGGCGAGAAAGCAACGGTCTCGAGTCCAACGCGCGAGGCCCTATTGCTTCGGAATTTGGTGTGCGACGTAGCGCGGCGCGGGTTCTTCCATGTGATCCTCACCCCGAACTACGACCAGCCTCACCATGATCACATCCATCTCGATATCAAGCGCGATGCCAAACGCATGATCCTGAGGTAGCCTACCGGGCCTTAAACGGCATCCAGCGTGACGCAGCCGTCAGCCACAACAGCGTACCGGCCGCGAGCATGAGAGCCGAATTGCGAAGCACCGACCAAACCCCGACGGGGGAGCTGCCCTGACCGAAACAGCCGCAGTCCGTGTTGATGCCGCGCGACCAGGCTTGAATGATCGCAATGGTGAAGACTACCAGCATCCCCATGAGAACGACGGTCGCGCTGCGGCTCCACCGGCGCGGCCCAACGAGCACCACAGCCGCCGCGGTGATCTCAATGGTCGGCATGAATGCCGCCCCCCAGGCGGACCACTCGCTGAGCAGCTGATAGTTTGCGATCTGTTCGGCGAACGTACGCGGGTCGCTCGCCTTCTCGAAGCCGGCGACGAGAAAGACCCCCGCCAGCAGGAGCTTGAGCGCCAACGCCGCCCCCCACTCGATACGCCGACGAACCCCCGTATCCCTCGAACTCGCGGCCCCCTCAAGCTCCCCTCGTCTACCCTCACTGGCCTCTGTCATGAAAGAACTCCGATTCGCACCGATCGCAAGGCCCCGACGCACAGGGCTGGTTGGCCTGTTTCCACGCCGCAAATCCCCCCTCGACGACCACGACACTGAGCTCAAGACGATCGGCCTTGGCCAGGAGCCCGGATGCGACATCCAGCGCATCCTCGGTGGAGTCCCCGTAGATGACCGCGGTGCTTCGCGTTCCGATGAGGTCCAGCGCTCGACTAGCCGCACCGCTGGGGGCGGTGCAAGGAAGATGCACGGCCCCGACAGCATGACCTTCGGTGTAGGCAAGCTCGGAACGCGTGTCGATGATGACGGTATCCGCCAAACCGCACAGGGGAGCAACATCCGGAGGCGCCATGACGGTCGGTTCGACAGTGGGCGTCGGCACCACCCCTGTGCACATCGCGGGTGGCGAATAGCGCCCGAGGGGCACCCCGTCTGCGCGAACCGCGTTGATAGCCACTCCCAGAGCACCGCCCACGATCACGATCGCCACCCCGCGGACGGCCAACTCCGAAAGCCCGCCAAACCGCTGCACATGCGGGGGGTCGCCTGGGGATTGGGCCTGAGGGTGGTCAAGTACCGTCATCGAGCCGCTGTCGTCTAGCACCCGCGCCTCGATTGGTGAACCAACCGCTGACCGAGCAAGCGAGTTTTCGGAAAACAGGCGGCCTCCCCAAGTCATTCCCGGAAGGTCTCGTCGGCGCCAGCAGCGTCTCTCGGGATGGCACCGGGAACGCAATCCACTCCGCCGGGACGCTTATGAGGGCCCGACGGCCAACTCACCAGCGCCTGGACTCAGACGGAACGCCAAGTCAATCCAACGGACACCGCTCAGGCGGCACGTGCCCCTTCGAGATCCCGGGGGATGCGCAGAGCAAACACCGTGCCGGACTCGGGGGAAGAGCTGAAGCGCACCTTGCCTTGCAGGTAGCGCTCGGCGAAGAGCTTCATGCTGTAGGTGCCAAGCCCTCTGCCGCTGTTCGACTTGGTCGAGAAGCTGCGCTGAAACATCTGTGCGATGGCTCGCGGCTCGATGATCCCAACATTGTGGACCAAGAACTCCACCGCGTCCCGCTCGGCAACACATCGTACCGAGACCCTCCCCCCCGGAGGAGAGGCCTCAAAAGCGTTCTTCACCATATCCACGAGAATCCGTGCGAGCAAGAACGCGTCGGTCCGGATCTTGACTCGAGCGCCACCACAGTGAAGGGACCGCTCGCAGGAAACGTCGTGGCGCAGGAAGATGCGCGCCATGTCATCCAGAACCGCGCCAGTCGACACGAGCGAAGGGCGAACGGTGATTTCTCCGCGCTCTGCCCGGGCCAGGTCGCGCTGTGCCTCGATTTCTTCGACGATGCGCTGGACGATCTCCCCCACCTCTTCGAGCACGTCCGGAGAAGCTGACATGCCGCCACGCAGAAGCTCTGAGTATCCCCTGAGCGCCGCCACGGTGTGAAAGAGGTCGTGTAGGAAGAGCCGTTCCAGACTCTGCCGTCGTTTCTGATCAGAGATGTCGCGCAGCGCGAGCAAGACGAAATTCGCCCCGTCGAGACAGAGTGGCGCGGCTCGCGCTTCAAGCTCGAGCGCCTTGTCCCCTTCGTCCGTCCTGACGGTGAGCAGGCATTCGCGCTCGACCGTTTCCCTCTCGCCCTGCGCGCTGGCAATCGCCAGCGCAGCACCACAGTCGGCACAGGCCCGAGCTGTTCCGCAGCCGGATGGCGCTGCCTCGACGTGTCGACAACCCAAGGCCTCCCCCGGGCGCAACCCCAGAACATCCCGCGGCGACACTCTCCCGAGCCCCGCCAGAAATCCCGAGTTTAAGGCCACAATCTGACGATGTCCGTTCAGAACGACGACGCTGCCGCCCAGCGCGGCCAGCACCTGAGCCATCACCGAACTGCCAGCAACTCGCTCGATTGCGCCCTCGAGCTCGTGGCCTTGTGCCCGCTCTGGCGACGCGAAGTACGTTTCCTTGCCAGCACCATCCACGTCGACCGACTGAACCGCCATAGTGCCCCCACCGACGAGCTAACATCCTAGCCTCGGCCGCGCCCACGCAGCACGCCGAAACCCACCGAACCTCCAACACCCTGGCACTCGGAGGGCCGAAACGCCATAGCTGGCGCGCCCCTGAGATGGTGATGGCTCGCTCGGTTCGGAAACCCGGTTCCCCCAAAAACCCCACGCCACCCTGCCTCGCGCCGATCGCTCCGAGGCTAATGCCGACATCACCCGACACGGAACATGGGCGCCCACTCCGCAAGACGCGCATCCCGCCCCCCCCGAACTGCCCATGGGGGGTCCCATCCAACCGCCGAGCGGGAAGAAGCCAGACCGACCAACGTGTACATAACGGCTGAGCCCAATTGTCGCGGCCCGCGGGCCACCAGAGAGCCAACCGGTGAGCAGAAATTCGACGATTCTGGAGCGGAGTCGCCCTGCAATCGAACGCCGGGCGGCTCCGCTGGCGCGAAGCTGGCTAACCGATCGGCGCCCTAGTCGATCTCCATGGGCGGCTTCCACCCCTCCGGGGGCTCGTCGGGGCAGCCGTCGGCGTCCTCGTACCCCTGAACTGTCTCGGGCTCAAGATAGCACTCGTCGCTGGCGTCGGGCACGCCGTCCTTATCATTGTCGAGATCCGGACAGCCATCTTCGTCCTCGAAACCGTCCGTGTCCTCGATCTCCTTGGGACAGCCATCCTTGGCGTCCGGAATGCCGTCCTCGTCGGTGTCGACCTCGTCGGGACAACCGTCGTCGTCCTTATACCCGTTCTTGGTCTCTGGCTCGGCGTCGCACGCGTCGCGCTCGTCCGGCACCCCGTCCTTGTCGTTGTCGGCATCCGGACAACCATCAAGATCTTCGAATCCGTCCGAATCCTCGGCGTCGTTCGGACACTTGTCGTTGGCATCGGGAATCGTGTCCATATCGTTGTCCGGATCGGGACAACCGTCGCTGTCCTCATAGGAATCGATGTCCTCGGCCACGGTGGGGCACTGGTCAGCACTGCCGGTCATACCGTCCAGATCGCGATCAGACGCCTCGAACGAGTAACCCACGCCGACGAACCCGCGAGCTACCGGCACGCCAACGCCCTTCGTTAGCCCAGCACCACCGCCCACCATCAGCTTGAGCGGAGACCCGAGCGGTGCGAGCTGGGCGGCGAGCTCCGCCTCCATCGTGTTACTGCCATCATTGTCGCTGCTGAACTGGGTGCCCCCAAACACATCGACCATCACCGCAAACACTGGGGAGATGTCGTAACCGGCAGCAGCGGAAAACCGAAGCCCGGGACCGGTCGAGTAGGTGCCGACCTTGCCCTCGTCACGCCAGTACCCAATTAGGTTCCCGCCCAGATGGAGCTTGTCCATGGTCACATCGGCGATCCCGCGAAGGCCAACGCTGGGAAGCTCGTCACCCATGTAGTTGCCGCTGGAGGTAAGATGCCCCGTTGGAGCGGTCGCGAAGAGGGCGCCACCGAGAACCAGCGGGTCCTCAGGCCCACCGAATGCCCGCACCTTGCCTTCCACTTCCACGTCACCGAGCCCAACGCCGGATACCCCCCCCGAAGCCGCTCGCCCGTCGCTCGCAATGCCATCGCCATTGACCCAGGTCACTGGCATGCGCAGACCAACCTGCACGATGGGAATCACCGTGAGGCTGCCCATCAGATCAGCCGTCACCAGGTTTTCGACGACGTTGAGATCCTTCCTTCCGTCGGCAGATTCGCTGCAGTTGTCCTCGTCCTGGCAACTCACGACGACGAAGGGCTTGTGGCCATAGTGCGCCAGCATGCTGGCATAGACGCTCATGTTGCCGTCGGTGCGCGCGCCACGAGTGACGATGAAGTTGCGTGGCCCTGGTGCGCCTTCCATGCGCTGCACGCTGAAATCGCCTTCCGTCGCCTCTTGAGAGTGAGCCGAGCTCGTCCACAAGATCGCCGTGGCAGCAGCACTGATGGTTAGAGCAACGTGCGACACGCGCCGTACGGAACCGAATCGGCTAGAACGGATCGGCAGACTCGATCGATGACACTGAGTAATCACGCGCATTGGGGGGCTCCTCGGTACCCTTTTCGCATCCGCCAACCCGACGGAATTTTCCGCCGAGTGTTCCACAGGAGCCGAGTGCTGGGCAACCCCCCCCCTCCGCCGTCAGAACGATGCTGAGCACATTTCCCCTCATGCGTGCGAGCGCCAACTCCCCAACTCGCCCCCCGCGAAATCGATCCACCGGTCCCCTCCCCGTGCCGTCCGGGTTGCCGTATTGTAAGCACGTGCCTGTCTGCGCCGGCTGCCGCAACGTCTTCGAGGAGCTTGAGGCACATTTCTGTCCGCATTGTGGCGCCCCCTACCACCAGCTCCGCTCAAAGATCGAAGTGGGAGACACTATCGAACTGGGGTTTGGCCGAGCGGTCCTGGGAGGCGTCATCGGTGAAGGCGGCATGGGGATCGTGCACAGGGCCTGGCTCTACTTCAATCCGGCCGGCCCCAAGGCAGGCTCTCCTCCGATTCCGGTGGCGGTTAAGCTCTTGAGCCCGCTGCTGACTGGACGCGAGCGCGCTCGGCGCCTCTTCGTCGGTGAGGCAACGGCTCTGCAAAGGCTCTCCCATCCCAACATCGTCGAGTTCTTCGGCTTGAGCATGCAGTCGCCACAACTGGCGCTGGTGATGGAGTTGATCGAAGGGGTTCCCCTGGCCGAGCTCATCGAGCAGCATGTCGATCGCAGGAATCCGCACGGCATCCCCGCCATGCCTATGCTGAGGGCCTGGCACTACTTCTCGCAGCTGCTCGGCGCGCTGGCAGCGACGCACGCGCTCGGAATCGTGCATCGTGACGTGAAACCCAGCAACGTATTGGTGCGTCACGACGAGGTCACGAAGTTGACAGACTTTGGTATCGCACGCCTGCCGGCGGACCAGGCCCGACAGACAGGAGGGGTCGCGCCAGGAACCGGTGCCTACATGTCTCCAGAGCAGGTGCGCGGCGAAGATCCCGATCCCCGAAGTGACCTCTACAGCGCCTCGATCGTGCTCTACGAGATGCTGACCGGGCTCACCCCGTTCGATCGCGTCGAACGCAGCGAGCTGATGGTGCGCACTGCCCAACTCGAGGAGACTGCGCCGCCGCTCACGAGCCTGATACCCCAGGCGCCTCCCGTACTCGATATTTTCTTCGCGCGAGCCCTAGCCAAGGACCGCATGCATCGGTTCGCCTCTGCAATCGAGCTCGGGGAACAGCTGCGAACGGCGCTGGGGATCCCAGACACCGAGGGATGGCAGGCGCAACGCCGCCTCGCCGGTAAGGCTCAAGCTATCTCCCGAAGCGTGCCGGTCGTCGAGAACTCGCTGGCAAGCACGATGCGCGCCGATGTCAGTGAAGAAGAAGCGAACAAGCTCCGAACCGACGTGATGACAGCCTACCGAGGCCAGCGCGACGAATGGATAGCTGGCAGGTGAGTCGAGTCCGCGAGGCGAGACAGCGCGCCATCGTCAGCCAAGAACCGGAGCTCGCCTCGGGTCAAACGGAAGCGCGCCAGCCGGGAAGCGGAGCTCGGCGAACGTCCAATGGCCCTGCCGCACCACCCAGCGTTGAGGCGATGCTGGAATGAACACCGCAAATCTGTGCCCCGGCCCAGGAAACTGAGCCGTCAACTCCCACAACACGTCCTTCCAGGGGCACGCTGGCTCGCACCTTACGAGGGGCGAGAATGGGTCGACCTTCCGGCCACAAGGCAAACCATTCTCGGTGCGGCGTTGACACCGCTCGGTCCAGCGTGCAAAACCAGCCCCGGTTCAGACGCCCCAACAACATGCGGAGTGCCGCGCCCAACATGCAGCAAGGCTTTGTCGCCCCAATTATCGCCGCTGGCGTGGTGCTTCTCGGTACCACGGCGGTGAACGCACAACCCGCGCAGGAGCGGCCAGCGGCTCCGTCACAGCCTCCTGCTCAGGCCGCGCCTGCCGCGCCCTCCGGAGACACGCGGCCGTCAGACGCCACTCAACCACCTGGGTCGGAGGCCGCGCCGGATGCGACGCCGGCGGAAGCCGAGCCCGCGGTGGTGCCGTCGGAGGAGCCGGGGCCTGCGCCAACCGATGCAGCTGCGCCGAATGCCGAAGCCGGGGCGCCGCCCGACGTTCGCCGTTTCGGAGATAGCTTCGGTGACGCCGCGCCGGCTTCTCAGAGATTGACGCCTGCGCTGCCGATGGACTCTGCAGCCCCCTGGCAGGAGTCCGCGGCCGGCGCGAAGCCCCTCGAGAAGCAGGGAAAGCCCACCCGCGCTGCGGCTGATGCGGACGATGGCGTGTTCGCTGAAGACTGGTGGTCCCACGCGCGCCCCATCCTCGAGCTCCACGGGTACTTCCGATTTCGCGCTGAACTGTTCCACAACTTCTCGCTGGGTCGTCTCGACACTGCCGACCGCGCCCTGTGGCTGAAGCCCGCGGACAATCCCTACAGAACGGGCGACGAGGGCGACGTCAACGGTTCAGTGGGTCTGTGCACCCCTGACGAAGCGGGCACCGGGAGTAGCGACAACCCTGGTGACCTTCGGCGTTGCAAGAACAAGACGCAAGCCGGCGCGAACATCCGTTTGCGATTCAACCCCGAGCTTCATATCTCGGACAACGTTCGCGTCCGCACCCAGATAGACCTTCTCGACAACTTGGTCCTTGGCTCGACGCCCAGCGGGTATGCCAACCAGCCGTCCGCCACGAGCTCCAGCGGCTACGAGACAGTCTCGCGCAACGGCTACACTCCGTTTGGGTACTACGACGACACTCAGGTGGCGCCGACGTCCGGGGTCAACAGTCTTCAAGACAGCATCTCCGTAAAACGCGCCTGGGGCGAGTACGAGACGCCCGTCGGCATGCTGCGGTTCGGTCGCATGCCGGATCACTGGGCAATGGGCATGCTGCACAACTCCGGCGACGGCTATGACGACGATTACCAGTCCACAGTGGACCGGATTTCCTTCACCACCGGCATCGAGTCGCTCGGTCTCCACCTGACAGGCGCGTGGGATTTCGCCAATGAGGGTCCCACTAGCGGGCACCTCGCGCTTCCGCAGGCCCAGCCGTACGATCTGGCCCAGCTCGACGACGTGAGTCAGTACGCCTTGATACTCGAGCGGCAACTCGATCCTCGTGTCGCGGAGTTGAAGCTCGCCAAAGGCGACCTCGTTCTCAACGGGGGCGTCTACCTCACCTACCGCAAGCAGCTCCTAGCCAACGACCAGCAAGGAAGGTGTGAGGATGGTGCGGACGCCCTGGGCTGCGACCTGAACGAACTCGGGGCCGGGTATGTCCGACGTGACGCCAAAGCGTGGATCCCCGATGTCTGGCTGCAGCTCCGCTACAAGAAGTTCCGCTTCGACGCCGAAGCGGCAACGGTGCAGGGGACGATTGCAAACCTCGATGTCACGGGCAGTGAATTCACCGAGGATGAGAACAAGGACTGGAAGATCCGCCAATGGGGCGTAACCAGCCAGCTCGAGCAACGCCTGGTCGAAGACAAGCTCAAGCTCGGCTTCGGTTTTGGTTGGGCCTCTGGGGACGAGGGCGCCTCACAGAGCGGTGGAGCCGAAGGGCTGAGCCCCGGGCTCAGAGGGGTGCAGGAAGACCTCGACAACCATACCTTCAGTACGTTCCGATTCCATCCGAACTACCGCGTCGACCTCATCCTCCACCGTAATCTGCTGACACGAGTCCAAGGCACATACTACTTCAGACCCAGCGTTGCCTACGACCTCGTTCGCAATTCTGACGGGCAGAGACTCGGCGGCGCCTTTGCTGCCATCTGGTCGCGCGCATCGAAGTTCGTTCAGTCACCGGGTCACGCTCGGGACCTAGGCATCGAGCTCAACGGCTCTGTCTACTTCCAAGCCAAGGACGGCTCGCTCAATGACGACCTCGAGACCATGGGCGGGTTCTACACCATGCTTCAGTATGGAGTCCTTTTCCCACTGAGCGGCCTTGGGTATCAATCCGAGGAAGCCCATGACGTCTCCATGCAGGGAACGAGGAATGTCGACACTGAAGCAGCCCAGATCCTGCGTTGGTATCTCGGGGTGATGTTCTAGCCAGCTGCGCGAAGCCATATCGTGGGGTCGCCACGGCTGGGCGAGTGCAACAGCGGGAACGCGATCGCGAATCGCAGCCTGTACGCTGGGAGCCGCTGGCCGGCGAGTAGTCCGCGAGTGCGGGACTACTACGCCGTCGCGCGAAACAGCTCGTGTGCGTTCTGCCAAACAGATGGCGAAAACGCACCTCCGAGAGTCTGCATTGGTGCGTGTGGCAGGGCCAAAGGCCAACTGCTTCGCGTGGGGTTAACTGGTCTCGCCGAGGGCCGTTGTGCATGCGGACCGACCCGTGGATACCACGTCCCGCATATTTGCTGGCTCGAGCCACGTCCTCATCCGCCCCTGGAACGGCGCCGGCCGGTTGAAGGTCTACGAGGCGGAGCACCTACGCCACAGTGAGCCCCGAATCGTCCTCATCGCACCATCCGAGACGCTCCCTGATGCTCGACGTGCGCAAGCCTGGGTCAGTGGAGCTCGAGCTGCGACAGCACTGGCTCACCCCTACCTGCTGCGACTTGCCGCTGCTGGCGTCACGGAGGATGGCGGAGCCTACGCTGCCTACCCGATGGTGCCGCACCGCACCGCACGCCAACTCCTCGAGCAATCGGGACCGCTCGATATCCAACACGCTTGCGACGTGGCCCTCTGCGTCCTCTCGGCACTCCAGTTGGCCCACGCATCCGAGGTGCTACACGGCGCAATTGGCATCGACACGGTACTCGTCGCACAAACCCCGGTCACAGCGCCACTGGTCCAGCTGATCGGTCTCGGCCCGTGTGCCGCAATGGAACCTCTGGCGGGCCCCCAGCACGCTCCAGAACGACTAACCGGCTCACCGTTAACGGAGCGCGGAGACGTCTACTCTGTTGCGGTCCTGCTCGTGTCGCTGCTTGCACCCGAAGCAGGTGGTTCGGCCAGAGAGTGGGTGTCGAGCTCCGACCTTCCCGAGGCCCTCAAGGACACCTTACTGTCCGCTCTGGATCCGGACCCCCTCGCGCGACAGCCGACTGCGAGGCTCCTCGCTGGCGAGCTCCTGGGGTTTGCGGGAAACCCCAGCCTGTTTCAGCTGCGCATCGAGCTGCCCGCTCCTGTCGTGGAACGGGAATCCCGTGTAGCCATCCATCCGAACACCATGGTCCGCTCAGAGCGAGCCGGATTCGCGCCAAGTGACGAAACGGCCCGAGAAATACTGCGCGCGGCCATCATCCCCAGCGCCCCCACGGTACCCCAAGTAACGGTGCCGCGCGGCCAGACGCCGCGCCCGAGAGTACCCAACGTCGCCGCCAAACTGACCCCGGCAGCTGCCGTAGGTGCACAGCAGCTCGCGACACTGCCTGGTGCCCGAGCCCGCCCGGAGGCGCTCCCCGAACTAGCGATCCCAACGACCGGCGGCAAGTCGTGGCTCAGCCCCCAGCGAGCTGCAGTGATTATGGCGGCGGGATTCGGCGCGGGGCTGTGGGTCGCCTGGCTCAGCGGCTTGATTTGACAGCCACTGGGTGAGGCCCTAGGAAGCCGCTCATGTCCGCCGTCGCCGAGAAACTCGAGGCCCATCTCCGCCAGCTGCCAGTTCCAGGAGTGGGACTCTCAGTCGATGCCTGCGGTGCTCTGGCTCGGCTCACCATCAAGGGCGGCCATGTGGAGGTCACCCTTCGAGCGGCCGTGCCGGGCGAATGCCGTGATGAGTTGGCGGACCTCGTTGCGGGCGCTGTGCGTCGGTTCCCCGACGTCACCGAGGTTTCCTTGCTCTGGGAGCCTGGTATTCTGGGACGAACGATCGACGAGAGCGATCCCGTGCCGCAGGCCCTCAACATCATCCTGATCATGAGCGGCAAGGGTGGAGTGGGAAAGAGTACGGTTGCCGCCAATCTCGCCCTCAGCCTCCGGCACATGGGTGCACGCGTCGGACTCCTTGATGCGGACATCTACGGGCCCAGCATCCCCACGATGTTCGGGGTCACGGGACCGATTGTGGGCAATGGCCAGAAGCTCCAACCTCTGGAACGCCATGGCATCGAGCTGATGAGCATCGGGTTCCTGCTTGAGGACCCGCGATCCGCCGTCATTTGGCGTGGCCCGATGATCCAGAGCGCGCTCATGCAGTTACTGACCGACGTGGCCTGGAGTCAGCTCGACTACTTACTTCTGGACCTTCCGCCCGGCACAGGGGACATTGCGCTCACCCTGTCTCAACGGCTGCAGTGCAACGGCTCGGTAATCGTGACCACTCCCCAGGAGGTAGCGCTCCAGGACGTCTACAAGTCCGTAGCCATGAACCGGAAGGTCGGAATTCCCGTGCTCGGCGTCGTCGAGAACGAGAGCTACTTCGTCTGTGACGGATGCTCGAAGCGCCATGAGTTATTTGGTCAGGGTGGCGGAGCCAAGGTAGCCGAAATGGCCGATGCGCCTCTGCTCGGGCAGATCCCCGTCGAGGCCGCGATTCGCCAAGCGGGTGACGCAGGAACCCCCGTGGTAGAAGCCGCGCCTGGCTCTGCAGCTGGACGGGAGTTTCTCGCTGTCGCGGAACGTCTCGCGCGAGAGATCGCCCGGCAGAACGCAGAGAATGCTGCCGGACTGACCATCGATCGGAGCGGCGGCATCAATCGCCACCTGCCAATCGCCCGATAATCCGACCGCCGACGCACGGCCGCATTGGCACCAGCCGCCAGGCGCGATATACGGCGTTGGCTCACATCGCAACGGTTCTCCCATGTCCCCCGACCATCCCATTCACCCCGACGCCCCGACCGCCGAACCAACATCCGAGGTTTCGCTCGACGGACTGCAGCCAACCCCGAGTGTTGAAGCCGCAGGTCCGGGCGCTTCACCTCCGCTGACTTCCACTCCAAACGCCACGACCGAGGCCGAGAGCCCCGGGACGGACGTGGCTTCGCGCTCTGAGCCCGTCACGGCGAGCACCGACATGCCTGCCGACGGACATGCTGAGAGCGAAAGCGCCGCCACCGAAGACGAGGAGGAATCCGAGACGGAGGAGGGAGACGCCGAAAGCTCGGGCGAGCAGGATGCCGATGGCAAGCGCAAGCGCAAGCGGCGTCGCAAGAAGAAGAGCGCGACCCCGAGCGCCCGTCCCGCGGGGCGTCCGCCAGAGCGCACCCCGTTCCACGTTGGCGAAGAGGTGTTTGGCAAGGTCACAGCCGTGCTGGACACAGCCATTATGGTCGACCTCTCGGGGAAGGCCCTGGCGATTTTCGACCGCGGCGAGATGGAGGCAGACGACCTCATGCCCGCCGAGGGCGACAGGTTCGTCGCTCGAATCCACAACGACGGCGGCCGCGGCGGTCTCGTAGTGCTGACGCGCAAGCCGCTCCGCGAGGAGGAAGCCAAGCCTCGCGTCGAGCAGGCTCACAAGGACGGCGCCCTGGTCCAAGGGCTAGTCACGGGTGTCATCAAGGGCGGGATCGAGGTGGACATTGATGGGCTTCGGGCCTTTGCCCCCGCGTCCGGTATGGACCTGCACCCCGCTCAGGCGAACCTGACCCAGCTCGTTGGCCAGCGCCTAGAGTTCAAGGTGCTTCAGTATGAGAAGGCCGGGCGCGACGTGGTGGTCACGCGGCGACCCATGCTCGAGAGTGAAGCCCACGAGCGCCGAAAGCACGCGCTCACCCTGTTGCAGGAAGGGCAGGTGCTGAAGGGCGTGGTACGCACCGTCGTCGAGTGGGGCGCGTTCGTCGCGCTCCCCGAGGCGGAGAACCTCGAGGGGTTGGTCCACATCAGTGAGGCTTCGCACGATCCGCGCGCTCGTCTCGCCGACCTCGTCAAACCAGGAGACACCCTCGAAGTCAAGATCCTCAAGATCGACGAGAAGGGCAAGATCTGGCTCAGCCGCAAGGCGCTTTCCGAGGATCCGTGGGCCGAGGCAAAGCAAAAGTACGCTCCGGGCACCAAGCACGAGGGCGTCGTGAAGAACCTGGAGGAGTTCGGGGCGTTCATCGAACTCGAGGCCGGCGTCGAGGGCCTGATGCACACCGCTGACATCAGCTTCGATCGTATCGAGCACCCGAGCGAGAAGCTGACTGCCGGACAGAAGCTCGAGGTGGTCGTCAGCCACTTCGACGCTCGTAACCGCAAGGTCGCCCTCCACCCTGCACCGCCCCCCGAGCGGAGCGAAGAGGCTCGGCAGAAGGTCGCGCGCAACGGGATGGTCAAGGCCGAGGTCGTCAAGATCGAGTCGTCGGGCGTGACCATGCGCGTCCTGGGTGTCACCGGACACCTCGCTCGCGCGTTTCTACCTGCGGCGCAGACCGGTACGAGCCGGGGAGCAGATCTCAGGAAGGCATTCAAGCTGGGGGAGATCCTCGACGCGAAGGTAGTCGACATCCACCCGCGGAGCGGCGAGGCGAAGCTGAGCATCCGAGCCTTCAAGGAGGATGAAGAGCGACGCGCGCACCGCGAATACCGCGCGAAGCTCAAGGCCGAAGCAAGCTTCGGAACACTCGGCGACCTTCTGCGCAAGAAGCTCAGCCTCGGAAACGACAGCGAGCAGTAGACCCAGACCCAATAGGCCGGTGGCCCACCATCCTGGATGAGAATGGGTGAACGAGTCTGCGCAGCGGTAGACACCTACACGAAGTGTGTGACGCCCCCCACTTGATGGGGGGCGATGTTGGCAGGTGGCACCGTCTGCGCGCGACGTCGGCAGCCCACTGTCGCGGGTGCGGACCGCCGCACCGAGTTCTTGCCCGAGTCATCGCTCAGGGTGAGGGTTGGGCTGAGCAGTGCCAGTTTCCTCGAAACTTGCCCGCCCCACTGCAGGCATGGAGGGAGGCGCCACTAGCTTCAACTCCATTTCTCCAACCTACCGGCCTATCTCAAGTCGCGGATGTCAGTGAGGGCACCCCAAGCACCGTCCCCGGGGCCAGGGACGCCGAGCAAGATCTTGTCGGAAAGTGCCTCTGAGCGCCCAAGGCGACCCCGCGACCCCTGTCGAACCTGGCGATGTTGCGCTATCGTGCCACAGCGGAGTGCTCGAACGAATGGCTCAGCCCAGCGCTGCCCAAACGAACATGGCCGCAAGAACCGATTCTGAGTTGGTGGAAGCCACCCGCTCGGGGGACCTGCATGCCTTTGGCATCCTCGTGCAGCGCTACCAGCGCCGCATTTTCCGCATCGCCGTGCACCTTCTGAAGGACGCAGCGGAGGCCGAAGACGTGACACAGGAAACCTTCGTCAGAGCGTATGGCGCTTTGGAGCGATTCGACGGGCGGTGCCAGCCGTACACGTGGATGTACCGAATCGCCGTGAATCTGTCACTCAACGTGATTCGAGCTCGGAAAATCCGACGTCACACGACGCCGGACGATGATCCGCGAATCGAAGGCTTCATGGCAACGGCAGCCCCCAGCGGAGCCGACCCAGGAATCCTGAACCTGGATCGCCAGATGGCGCAGACCCTTTGTGACGGAATCGACGACCTCAGCGATACTCTGCGCACGACACTCGTGCTCGTGACCGTCGATGGACTGAGCCACGCCGAGGCCTCGGAAGTCCTTGGGTGTCCCGAAGGGACCATTGCCTGGCGTGTCCATGAGGCCCGCAGGAAGCTGCGCGACTACATGGTTGAGCGGGGTTTCGCGGAAACCGTTGGGGAGGGCACATGATCAAACAGACTGCTTCGCCAACCGCTCGCGCACCGTGGCCCTGCGATCGAGCGCTCAATGCCTGGGAGCTCACCGCGGAAAGCGAGATGCGGGTCGAACACGCCGTCGACTACGCCCTTGCACGAATCGCCCGGGGCGTGCTTCCCGACTTCGAGACGGACGCGCTTCTCGAGCCGCCGCTGCCAGCCGAACCAGGAGAGCCGGGGTTCGGCGTCGAGACGAGCACCCCAAGAGCTTCGGGCATCGACGCCATCGAGTGCGACGCGGCACCCGAGCCGAGCGAGCGTGCCTCCGCCGTCGTGCCGCTGCCGGTCGCAGCTCGAAACGATCAAAGCCACGGGAGTCGACGGACACTCCTCTGGGGAGGGCTTGGGCTCGTCCTCTCAGCCGCAGCGGTACTCGCGTTGTGGATTCGCCCATCATCGGAGCCGGAGGAAGCCGGCCCAAGGCCTGCCGCCGTCACCCAGGCTTCGGCTCCCGGTGCAAGCCCTAGTGTGACGGAAGCCACGGCTGCGGCTGCGCCAGTCGTAACGGAAACCCGTCCTACGTCCGCGGCGACCCTCGGTGAAGTGCCCGCTCGCGCTGAGCCCGCGATGAAGCAGCGAGGTACCCGAACAGCTCGTCGCACCGCGAAACCCGCAACGACACACGTAGCAGCGTCCGAGCCCCAACCATCGCCGCAGGAGTCCCCGACGCCAGAAGCTGGCATGAAGCCGGCGGAGCAAGGCGTGAACCTGGTGGACCATCCTTCGGCGGGTGAGCTCCATGCCAGCCTCTCCAAGGTCCTCCCCGCAGCCTCGCGATGCCTTGCTGCCGGGCAGACGGCTCTGCCTGTGGCGATCACCTTCCTCGGCGCGGGAGCGGTCTCCAGTGTGATCCCGAAGCGCCAAGTCTCCCCGTCCGAGCAGTCCTGCGTAGTACGAACGCTATCTCAGGCGCGAGTCGCACCCTTTGCTCGGCCGGACTATCGGATCGAGGCGACCGTTCGCCCAAGCCAGTAGTCCGGTTCATTGGCGCTCGCGCTTGGGGGGGGCGCTCACCGGCGACTGGCGTTCGCGTGACTCCGTCCTCAACGGACTGTCGCCTGCGTCGCCGCTCGGGGGAGAAGCTGCTGGCGTTGACAGACTCTCCGGTCCCCCGAGCGTTGCCTCGGTGGAAGGGAAAACCGTTGGGCTGCCGCGAAACAGAACTTCCGCCCGACCTGCTCATCAACGAGAGCCGACTCCTCGAGCTCGCGTTTGACAACCAGTCAACCTTCGCTCATATTCGCGCTCCGTTTGGCTGCCGGCTTCGCCCGGATCATTCGAGAAGGCAGGAATATGGTCTCTACCACGCAGCAAACAGACCGTCGGCGCCGTATCCGCTTGGCGAAGGCGGGCCGAGCCAAGAAGCATCAAAGGGACAAGCACGGTACGCCTGCTTTCCCCATCCAACCTGAGGGTTACGACCCCAACGCCGCCGACGCGAAACCGTCGAAGGCATCCTGAGGAAACACGGAGATATGGCCAATCATCCCTCCGCCGAGAAGCGCAATCGTCAGCGTGTCCTTCGCACGGATCGCAACAAGGCAATCAGGAGCGCGCTCCGAACCACCCTGAAGAAGGCGCGCACGGCCGTTGAAGGTGGGGACGCGAGCGAAACCAAGGCTCCTGTCCAAGAGGCGCTCAAGGCGTTGGCGCGTGCCGCCAAGCAGGGCGTCATTCACAAGCGAACCGCGTCGCGGAAGACCTCGCGGATCCAGGCCGCGGCCGCAAAGCTCGGCAACAGCTGAGCTCGTCGTCGTTCTCCGCTCAGTCATTCGCCCCGGAAAACTGCTCGAAGGAGTGGTCCGGGGCTTTTGGCGTTTGGCAGGTGTTCGCGGCCCCAGGAAGCGCCGGCTTGCGGCCGCCTCGTGCCACGCGGACGGGGCGCACCGGAACGGGGCGTCCGGTGGGCGCGTGAGCACCAGTGCATGGCAGCCGCCCGGGAGCACGCCCACTCGGCCACTACCCGCGTGGTCCGTCGTGCCGTGCTTCCTCCGCGCGAGGCGCATCGTGGCCAGTCCTTGGGCAAGGAGTGAGCGGACGCGGCGTTTGGGCTCCAGCGCGTCCTGCTCGTGTCCGCATGCGCCCCCGGGCTGCGCGAGCGTCTCCACGCAATTCGGGCTATGTTCGCGCTGCAATGCGCGCTGTCATCATCGGAGCTGGTCGAGGAAGCCGGCTTGAACACCACACCGAGTCGCTCCCGAAAACTCTCGTCGAAGTCATGGGAAGGCCCATGCTCGACTGGATCCTCGAGGCGCTCGCTCATGCTGGATTCACGCGGGATCGCATCGTGTTCGTGTCTGGCTACCAGGAGGCGGTGATTCGCTCGAGGTATCCTGATCTGAACTACGTACCCAATCACGACTGGGCCCACAACAACATCCTCCTCAGCTTGCTCTGCGCCCGGGAGTTCTTGAAGGACGGCTTCGTCTCCACCTACTCGGACATCGTCTACGAACCAGCGATCGTCGAGCGCTTGGTGCAGTCTCCCCATGAGATCACCCTCGGCTGCGACACGCGATGGCTCGCTCGCTACAACAAGCGCACCCGACATCCGTCGACAGACGCCGAGAAGATGGCTCTGAACGGGGAGAAGGTGACCAGCGTAAGCCGACGAATCCCTGACGAAGTGGCAGGAGGCGAGTTCATCGGAGTCATGCGGCTGTCCGCATCCGGAGCCGAGCGCTTCTTGAGCACCTATGATGACGTTCGAGTGACCCGTGCGACAGGCCCCTTTCGTGAAGGACGCTCTCTGCAAAAAGCCTATCTCATCGATCTCCTCCAGGAGATGCTCGAACGCGGGATCCCGATGCACCACCGGGACACCCTCGGTGGATACATGGAGCTCGACACCTTGGAGGATCTGTCGCTCGCAAAGGAATGGTACGATGCGTGGCCGTGACCCTGGCCTGCATCACCACCGAAGCCGTCATTGCGCGACTCACAGCGCTCACGAGCAGTCCGGATCGAAAAACAGTCATTGCCTTCGATGCCGACGGCACCTTGTGGACTGGAGACGTCTCTGACGATGTCTTTGTCTACTCGACCGAGAATGGCCTCTTGCGCTCGTCAGCTCGCCCGGCGCTAGCAGAGCTCGCGGAGCGGCATGGCGTACACCACGGTGCGGACGCCACCAGTTCTGACCTTGCCGGCGCGCTGTTTGCTGCCTACCGGGACGGCAGAGTCTCGGAGCTCGACACCTACGCGATGATGGCGTGGTGCTACGCCGGCTTCACGCGAAGTGAGCTCCACGACCTTGCGGCAGCTGTGCTCCGGGACGCAGGGCTGCGTGACCGGGTCAACTGGAGGGTCACCAAGGTCTTCGAATGGGCGAACCAGCACGGCCTCGACGCTTGGGTCGTGTCGGCCTCTCCTCTCCCCATCCTTGAGGTTGCCGTTCAGTCGATTGGCCTCCACGCGGGCGCCCTCATCGCCGCAGAACCGTCGTTCGAGAAGGATCAGGTTCTGCCACGCCTGGCAGCGCCGGTTCCCTATGCGGAGACGAAGGTGGCAGCCCTGCGGGAACGCACGAACGGAGCAGAGCTCGCTGCTGCATTCGGGGACAGCCAGTTCGACCTGGCGATGCTCAGGGCAGCAAGTTTCGGCGTTGCTGTGAACCCTAAGCCCGAACTCCGCAGCGCACTTGCCGACCGTCCTGGGCTGGCGCTCCTGATCTGACCCTGTCGCACGCCCCTCTCGCCTTGGCGCTCTCAGTGACGCAGCGCTATAGGGCGGTGGCCTCGCTTCATGTGGCGCGGGGTGTTTGGCTTCGCGCGGCGAGTCGACGGCAACCTACCTTGGGAGCTGGCCTCGGCCGTCGTCGGATTGCGCCATGCCGCCCCACAGGATTTTCCTGGCACGACTTCCGCCGTAAACCCAATCGCGATGACTGATTCCTCCCTCGTCAAGACCCTCTTCCCCCACCTCGCTTCTATCGCACTCAGCTTGCTGCCACTGGGTTGCGGCGGCAGCGCCCCCGCCGTTCATACCCCGACAGTCTCAGACGGAGCGCCAGAAGAAGAGACGGTCACCATGAGCGCCAGCTCCGAGATTGGTGGTATGAACGAAGAGAAGTCCGATGAAGCCTTCCAGGCAGCATCCAACAGCCTCGAGCGGTGCTATCAGGAGGGTCAGAAGCGGATCGAGCTATTGTCTGGGGAAATTACCTTCCTCGTGCAGGTCGATTCGTCAGGTCACGGCGAAGCTTTCGTGGAGCGATCGACGCTCGGAGATCTTGCGACCGAGCGCTGTATGACGCGAGCGCTCGCAGCCCAGCGCTGGCCAGCGCCTGTGGGAGGGCGAATCGGAGAGGCCCGGCGTCCCTTCGCGTTCGAGCCTCCCACCGACGTTCGCCCCGCGGTGGATTGGACGAGCGAGGACGTCGAAGACGCCTTGGGGAAGCTCAGGGGCGAGATTGCGGGCTGCAAAGGGTCCGGCAACGACGACTTCGAGGCTACGATTTATGTCGATCAGGACGGCACGGTGATGTCAGCGGGCATCGCGGCGCCGGCCAGTAGCGACCCGGGCGTCGCAGATTGCGTGTCGAAGGCCCTGAAAAGCGCAACCTTTCCTTCGCCCGGAAGCTGGCCAGCGAAGGCTACCTTTGCCCTCTGAATCGATCCCCGCCGCGACGCATCAGCCGGTCGCGTTGGTCACCGGGGCTGGAGTACGCGTGGGGCGTGCGATCGCCGTGGCACTCGCCGAGGCCGGCGCACACGTCGCGGTCCACTATTACCGGAGCGGGGCTGACGCTGAGGAGACCTGCAGGATCATCGCGAACAGAGGCGGCCTCGCCACGCCGTTCCAGGCCGATCTCTCGGTGCGGGCCGGCGCAGAGGGCCTGGTTCGGCAGGTGGTCGAAGCCCTGGGGCGATTGAACATCTTGGTGCCGAGTGCAGCAAACTTCGAACGGATCCCCCTCGACGACGTGGATAGCGCCGCATGGGATCGATCCATGGAACTCAACCTCGTGGCGCCGTTCTTCCTGGCGCAAGCCGCCGCAGCGCCCCTCCGCGCCGCGCGCGGTGCCATCGTGTTCATCACATGCTCCTCCACAGCGGTGCCATTTCGGCATCACCTGCCCTATGTCGTGTCCAAAGGGGCTCTCCGCCAGGCCATGCGGGCACTCGCACTCGAGCTTGCTCCAGAGGTTCGAGTCAACGCAGTGGCGCCCGGGACAGTCCTTCCTCCCCCTGACATGAGCAGGGAGTCGGTGGAGAGCTTGGCCAAGCAGGTCCCTCTCCAGCGTACCGGATCCGCCGAGGACGTCGCTCGGGCCGTCGTCTTCCTGGCCACTGCCTCGTTTGTCACGGGGCAGGAGCTGTTCGTCGATGGCGGTAGAAGCCTCGCTGCACTCGAAGGTTTCGCGTAGGGGCCGGAGCTCCAGTATCTGCACGGGAGGGACGCTTCGCGCTGCCGCTCAGGTCCCATTCGGCGCTGATTTCTCACGTTCTGGCCTTGCTGGGCTTCGAGTCTGCGAGCGACCGAAGGCCAAGGCAATTCCCGTCCGGCCCGTTTCGCTCCGCGCGCTGGGGCATCGGTCGAAGAGCATCTGTAGGCGCGGACCGTACAGGAAGATGCGGGCAGAAAGCGCCCCGAAGCAAGGAGCGTGAAGCCTACGCGCACGCCTTGGAGGGCCCACGCATCCCCCTGGAAATCCCGCGCAGGTGCCGAGAAATGCGGCAGCGTGCCAATCCGCGTGAGGTATCGGGGTGCGTTCCTCGTTGTCGCCGAAAGAAGAGAGACTCATACTTCGTGGGTTGGCTCGGGGGCAGCGTCAGCCAGCATCGCGCCACGGGCGCCCAAAGGCGAGTGTGCTCCCGCCATCGTGCATGACGTCATGGCTTAGCCGCTCCGACATCGCGCGGCCGCATCGGCGAAGCGAGTGCGTACGGCAAGCTCTTTGCTTCTGATGATCTGACGGAAGGAGCAATAGCGATGGCAACGATGGTCTCACACGCCATGTGTGCTGCGGTCATTGCGGCGACGCTTCTATGCCCGCGCCGCGGCGAAACACGGGATGTCACTCCTGCTCCAGCACAACCGGAAACGCCCATCACTGGCATTAGCCCGGTGGGATCTGCAGCTCACGAGCAAGCAGTTGCATCTCAGCGGCCCATGAGTGCCCCCCCCCCGGAAGACCGGGGGCCAGCGGAAGTACAGAGTCCGAGTCCGAAAGAGGGAGCTCGATTCCTCGGAGCAACCTTCGACGTCGGACTCCCAGACGGTGCGCTCCTCGGTGTCGCGGCACGGCCTTGGCATTGGCTCCGCCTCGGCGCTGGCGCCGGAACCAACTCGATCAGTCTCGGACTCCGTGGAGGCGTCACCGTCGTTCCATTCGGCGTCGGCCCCTCTGCGAGCGTCGAAGGCGGACACTACTTCGAGGGAAACGCCAATGGTACGGCATCTAGCCTCGCCGGATCATCGTACGAGGACAGCCGCGTTGCGGACGAAGTTGGCTATCAGTTCGCCAACTTCCACCTCGGCGTCGAGTTCGGCAGAGACAACTTCACGTTCTTCCTCCACGGGGGCATGAGCTACATCCATGCGGTCATGCATCATGTCAACGACGAGCTGGGAGGAGTCTCGGTGAGCGGGCAAAACGGCGTAACAACCGTCGTCGTCAACGGCGAGCCAGTCGTCAGCGCCTGGATTCCGTCGGCCAAGCTCGGGTTCATTCTCTTCATGGTGTAGACGTGGCCAAGAAACGATACATGCGGCATCCGCTGCGAGTACTGGTTTTTCTCTTTGGGCTGCTGCCAAGTGGTTGCGTGACCGCAACCGCGAGCGTTCCCGAAGTCGAAGTAACGCGACAGAATCTGACCTTCCCGGGTGTACCGACGGACCTGCCCACGGAGGTACCCGAGGACATGCCGCCGGAGATCCGTGCGCAGCTTGGGCTCCCGCTTCCCGGAGAAGCCTACCACTTCCCAACCCAGTCGTTCACCTACGAACGCGTCCCCGCCGATATCCCGAGCGGGATGTCGTCCGACCTCCACATCCGAGAGGTGACGATTCGTTCGCACGAGGGGTCCGTCGATCTGTCGTTCATCCGTGGCCTCCTCCTGACGGTTAGCAAGCCAACCGATCCATCGTTCGTCCCCGAGGTGCTGCTACAGTATCCGGCCCCCGGCGAGTTGCCGGCGGACATCATGTGGAGCATCACGCTACCCTACCAAGGGTCGTATGACGCGATAGACCCGTGGAGGGCGGACGCTTCGGTCTACACGCTCGACGTCTGGGGCGACCTGTCGCAACTGCCGCGCCAAGCATGGAGCGTGGACGTCGTCCTCATCTTGAGTGGCTCCATCCGCTACGAGTACTGACACCATCCGCCTCTCGAGCGAATCCCTCCGCCAGGAGCAACTCTGCCATGAGCAGCGTGAAACGCCGCGATTCGGGCGAACGAGAGAGACCCTCACACCTCGCCCGGCCCGCGGAATCAGAGAGGCGCTTGGCCCCCCTGCTTCGAGCACATGTGGCAGACGGCAGCGAAGCCTTCCCCGCATCCCAAGTCGGGGGCAGCTCCCCGGCGCTGAAGCAGCTGCGTGAGGGACTTCAGTACGGCATCTCCCGCCGCTCACCGCGGACCTCGAACTCGACGGCGACCGGCTCCCGCCCGGTGAGCTCCACGCTACGCGGATCGGGTTGGCTGCCGCCCACCGAAACGCGGAAGCGCCCCGGCTCGAGGATCCGCTTGCCCTCCTCGTCGATCAATGACAGGTCGCGTGGGCCGAGAGAGAAGGTGACGCGCTGGCTCGCCCCGGGAGTCAGATGGATCCGACGGAAACCGCGCAGCTCGTGTCTTGGCACCCGGCAGCTCGCCTCGAGATCCTTGAGGTAGAGCTGGACCACCTCGTCGCTTGCGACCGGACCAACGTTGGTCACCGTCGCCGCCACCGTGACGGTGTCCTCGGGTCCAACGACCGAGCTCGAAACACCAACCTCGGAGTACTCGAAGCGCGCGTAGGATAGGCCGTAGCCAAAGGAATAGAGGGGCTCGGTCTCCAGATAGCGGTAGGTGCGCCCCTTCATCGAGTAGTCGGCAAACGGAGGCACATCCGCAATGGATCGGGGCACCGTTATGGGGAGGCGCCCCGCTGGGGAATAGTGACCGAACAGGACATCGGCGATGGCCGTGCCCCCTTCCTCGCCGGGATACCACACGTCCAGGATGGCTCCGACGTTCGCCTGCGCCCAGTTGACGCTGAGAGCACTCCCCGCCATGAGCACCAGCACCGTCGGTTTCCCAATCTTGACGATCTCCTCCATCAGACGTTGCTGAAGACCAGTCAGGTTGAGGTGCAGCTTGTCACCCGAACCCTCGGAATTACCGGCGTCCCCTTGCTCGCCCTCGATGTCGGCGTTGAGCCCAAGGCAGAGCACCACCACGTCGGCGCGCTCGGCCATACTCACGGCCTCCGTGAGGTTTCCCGTGCGACCGACGCCATCCGTCAGCATCCCCGTGTGGTCGCAGCCCTCGGCGTACCAGACCTTCGTGGCTGCTGACACCCGAGCGCGAATACCCTCGAGAGGAGTCACGCTCCGCGATGGGTGCCCGTAGTAGTTGCCGAGCATCACGTGGGCGGCATGGGCGTTCGGTCCGATGACGGCAATGCTCCCTAGGTTTGGAGAAAGGGGAAGCAGCCCCCCATCGTTCTTCAGAAGGACGATCGACTCGCGGGCCGCGGTCAGCGCGAGAGCTCGATGGTCTGCGCAGTCGTTGATCTCATACGGAATCGAAGCATAGGGCACCCGCTCCGGCGGATCGAAGAGGCCGAGGAGCATTCGCGCGCGAATGAGACGCTTCAGAGAAACGTCGAGCTCATCCTCACCGAGCAGGCCCTGTTCGACGGCCTGGGGCAGGTGCTCGAAGGTGCACCCGCAATTGAGATCACACCCGTTCTTGATGGCTAGAGCGGCCGACTCCTCCCATGTCGTCGTCACCTTGTGGTTTTCGTGGAAGTCCTTGATGGCCCAGCAGTCGCTGACGACATAGCCCTGGAAGCCCCACTCCTTGCGCAGGATCTCGACGAGCAACGTGGGGCTCCCGCAACAGACCTCGCCGTTCGTTCGGTTGTAGGCCCCCATGATGCTCTCGGCCTTGGCCTCGGTGATGCAAGCGTGAAACGCCGGCAGATACGTCTCCCGGAAGTCCTTCTGGCTCACCACGGCGTTGAACGAGTGGCGGAGCCCCTCGGGTCCGCTGTGCACCGCAAAGTGCTTGGGCGTCGCCACCAGCTTTAAGTATTTGGGATCGTCGCCCTGTAGCCCCCTGCAGAACGCGACCCCCAGGCGAGCCGTGAGGTATGGGCACTCGCCGTAGGTTTCGTGACCCCGGCCCCACCGGGGATCCCGGAATATGTTGATGTTGGGCGACCAGTAGGTGAGGCCCTTGTAGATCCCCCCGTCACCATGACGCGCGTACTCGTGATGCTTGGCGCGCGCCTCGTCACTGATGACCGTCGCGATCTGGAAGAGCCGCTCCGCACTCCACATGGCGGCCAGGCCAATCGCCTGGGGGAAGACCGTCGCGATCCCCGCGCGCGCCACACCGTGGAGCCCCTCGTTCCACCAGTTGTACTGAGGAATCCCAAGGCGGGGGATCCCTGCGGCGCCGTGGAGCATCTGGGACGCCTTCTCGACGACATCGAGCCGCCCCACCAGATCATCGACGCGAACGTCGATGGGTAGATCCGGGTTCTGGAACGGGTACTCATAGGGGGCTGTGGCGTCCATGGGCCTCAGAGCCTATTCGCGGTCCTGGCGTTTGCCAATGGGGACTCCGCCGCAAGCGACAATCCCCAACCAGCGCCAATTCCCGTGGTTTCGGCCCGCTTTCCGAGCGCGCGAGACTCCGGTCCATCCGACGCGGATGCCCATGCTGCCATCACGCCATTCGGCGCTAGACCGGCTGTGCGCCCGCGATCCATACTCCCAGCCCTCCGGAAAACCCCGGGCACCCCATTCGTTGTGACCATGAGAACCGCCTCCACTCTTCGCGCCCTGTCTACCGTTGCGTTCCTGGGAGGGCTAGCTGCCTTGGTGGCCTGCAGCTCGACGAGGAACGTCGAGCAGCGGCGACAGGCTGCCGGTATTGCCGGGGCGCCAGCCACTGAGCCCGAGGCCCTGCCGACCTGCGTCAATACGTGCGCCCCCGACCCGCTCCTCGACGAGTACATCGAGGATCCGACCTCGGACAAGGCGGGCATCCTGGCGGACTGCGCCGAGGCAGAGAAGGATACGGAACTCTATCCCGGCTCGTTCATGGATATGGAAGACCAGGACGGCGGAGTGTTTCGAGCCAGCAATTTCTACAGCTACGACGACAAGAGCTCCTTCGCGCTCAACCCCTCAGGGTGGCAGCCCTGGGGCATCGAAATGCGGCGCTGTCGAGAAGACAAGGCCACCTACGATCAGCCCGCGGAGACCGTGGAGGAGAAGGAGCAGAGAAACCACGTCCTCCACATCACTGGCGGGCCCTTCTTGGATTGGGGTGGCGGTATTGGGCGCCACCTCAAGTGCTTCAACCGAAACCCAAACGGCATCTCGGACTTCCGCACGCTGACCGACCTGGAGAACGGTAGGCGCTCCCGAGCAGACGACAAGGCCTGCGGGTTCGCGCCATCGGTGTTCCCCTGCGATCTCGATTCGGACGACCTGGTCAACAGCATCTGCCCGGAGCGCGACATGCGGGAGCTCCGGGGCGAAGAAGTGCCGCCGGAAGAGGAATTCCTGATCGGGGCAGCCCTCGACTTCTCCAAGTGGGACGGGATCAGCTTCTGGGCCCGCCGCAGCCCCAACAGCCAGACCGGGATCCGGGTTGCCATCGGCGACAAGTACGTGGAGGACGATCTGCGGTGGCTCCAGGCCCATGTGTCCCCTGACCAGGAGCCCTTCTGCAAGATCAAGCGCGAGTGTCACTGTCCCGACGCAACGACGACGTGCACGCTTCTCCCCTTCCACGCGAAAACCAACAACGCGGGTCCAGACCCAGAAGCGAACGCAACGTTGGGAGGGTGGACGCGTGGAACGCCCGTGCCCACTGAGGTACCGCTGGTTGACAAGCAGTGGTTCTGCGCGACGCCGGAGGACCAGAAGCGCGGGTTCGTGCTAGAGATTAACGCCACCCGCTGCGCCTCGTCGGCATGCGACTACTACCACGAGACGTGGCAGAAGGCGGACGTCAATTTCTATGGCAAGCCGTGCACCGAATACGCGCTGCGGGGCAGCATCGTCGAGGCGTACTGCTTCGACCCCGAGACGGACCCACCGCCGCCCGAAGAGATGGAGATCTGCGGCGATCACTGGATGAAACCCATTCAGCTCAGCACAGAGTGGCGGTTCTACAAGGTGCCGTTCACCTCCTTGCTGCAGCAGGGCTGGGCGATGGAGTCTCACCAACTCGACTTGACCAGCGTCGCCGTGCTTCGGTTCACCTGGGACCGCGGCTACATCGACTACTGGCTCGACGACCTGCGCCTGTATCGCGACACGCGGTGACGTATCCGTTCGCGCCTTCCAGGGAGGCGGGCAGCGACCCGTGTCGCGCGAAGGAGCCACCGCGCGGCCCCCACTCGAGCCATGCCCGAGTGGGGGATGCCCGGGGAGTCGCGGCCATGTTCCGATGCGCGTGTGTCCATGTGACGCCCCATTCGGGCGTTCGCTGCGCCTGTCGAGCCATGCGGTCCGGAGTGCGGCTTCCTGGAACCGTGAGCGGCTGAAGCGCCCGCGGTCGCCTCGCTGCTCGGACGTTGGAGTGCGCCCCCCGCAGCAGGTCGTGGCGGTGTGGACTGCGGGCTCACGACTCCGATCCCGCGCATATCTTCCAATCGTGCTGTTGCCCGCGTCCGGGCTTGCGGATGTGCTGAGAAATCTGTCTCGCCGATCCGGACTTGCCGCGACATTCCAAAACGGTGGCGGCTCTCGAATCCGCCGAAGGCTCCCCCGCGACCGACGAACGGATTCCAACAGCGCTGGGTTTTCGGGTAGTATCGCCGCGAGCTCGGGTCTAGGGCCGATCGTCTGGGGCGTGCGCCAAGCCGCCTGAAGCCAGGGATATAGAGGAACGAGATCATGCGAACTAGCCGGATCCAGAAAGTCACCCGCATCGCCATCGCTGTCGGTATGGCGGCCCCTCTCGTCGCAAGCTGTAGCCTGCTCGCCGAGGGCGACGGCCCCAAGGGCCCCGTCATCAAGAACTGCCCGACCGAGCTCGAGGAGATCGTGAAGGGGCATTGGGGTCTCAAGAAAGCGTCGGACGATCAGATCCGTGCGGGACTCCTGGCAGCGTACTACACGGAGTCGCTGTCGTTCCGGGTAGAGGGGGACACTGAGAAAGGATGCAAAGGCATCGCGACGGCGCTTGGGGCCTCCGCCGAACAGCTCAAGGTGACTGAGAAGGAGCCAGGCTCGGAATCGAAGAAGTACTGCGAGGCGGCCACGACGGTCGTCGACGCTGCCGAGTCTGCCACCAAGGGCAATCTCGTGGTGGAAGCCGCGGACATCGACTGCGTGGTAGACGTCGAGCTCTACGAAGACTGCGTGAAGCAGTGCGCCCCCGGCTACAAGGTAACGGCTACGTCGCTCGAGTGTGACGGACGAATGATGGGCGTTTGCGAGGGCAGCTGCGAGGGCAACTGCTACTCGAGCGTCGGCAAGTGCAGCTCGACCTGTGAGGGAACCTGCAACGGCGCCTGCGACGGAGCCTTCAAGGGTGAGTGTAGTGGCACCTGCAACGGAACCTGCGACGGCAAGCCTCTCGCGGCCAAAGCCAAGGGCAAGTGCACAGGCGTGTGCGAGGGCAGCTGCAACAACGGTGCAGGCGAATGCGGTGGAACCTGTAACGGCAACTGCAGCGGCAAGTGCGAAACCGAAGCTTCAGGACCTTGCGCTGGAACCTGCTCGGGACACTGCGACGGTACCCTCAGCGAGAAGGTCTGTGAGGGCACGGTGAGCGTGCCGGAGCTCGACACGGCCTGCCAGGTCGTCTGCGGCACCAAGGGGCTCCTCGACACGCGCTGCAAGGACCTCAAGGTGACCAGCCGCATCGAAAGCACCGAAACCAAGCCCAAGGGCAAGGGCAAGGCCAAACCCGATGAGGGCGCGGAGAAGCTCAAGTCCGCGATGTACGCGAACTTGCCCAAGCTCTTCGTCCTGACGCAAACCGTAGACAAGCCGAGCCGGGAATACCTCGAGAAGGCCGGAAGCGTCGTGTCGAGCATGGCAGCCGCCGTGAAGGCCGATCCCCGAGCCAGCAAGGAGCTCAAGGCCTGCACAGCGCAGTCCGAAAAGTCCCAGAAGAAGGCGGCCGCTGGCATTGTTGCAGCGCTCGACGCGCTCGCGAGCTTCAGGGCCACCTCGGGAATCTAGTCATCGCATGGGAGTGCCCCCCGCCGGTTCGGGATGCTTCACGCCTTCCCCTCGAAGGCAGCTGAACTGGTCTCTGCTCCCATTTTTGCTCGCCGCGGTCGCGTGCGGTCCGGCCCAAGAAGGCGCGGAGACAGGGGGGACCAGCCGGCCTCCGCGCTGCGACGAGTCTGGGTCTATCCCCGAGTTGGTCCTGGCTCCGGCGGTGGGCTCCGTCACGTCCCGCGTCACGGTTGAGGCCCAAGCCGAGAAGGCCTGGCTCGAAAGGCAAGTCGCTGATCGGATCCCGCTGGAGCTCGGGCGCGGCAGGCAGAGGCTCGGGCTTCCCGGGCGCGTCGAGTACTCACTTCGCCGGGGAGCACCACGACTCGACCTCGAGGACGAACGATTGGTTCTCGGTGTGCCCGTGGAAGCCGAAATCGCAGTCTGCAAGCCGATCGCGGGCTTCTGCCCGGTCTACGGGCGCTGCTCACCTCGTCTCTTCGCAACGGTGTCCGTTCCTCTGCGGCTCACGAAAGACTACGAGGTCGGGCGAAGCGCAGTAGACACTTCGATGACGCGAGGATGTCGCATCGCGGTATTCAACGCAGACCGCGAGGTCGCGTCGCGCGCGTCGCAACAGGCCGCGGAGCTGAAGCGAGAGATCGATCGCGGATTGCCGAGCGTTCGACCATTTGTCGAGTGGGGCTGGCGCGCCCTGCACGCTCGACTCGACCTGGGCCCAATGGGGTGTCTGCTCACATCCCCCAAGACCCTGTCGCAGAGCCAGCCGCAGCTGTCGAATGGAGTACTATCGACGAGCGTCGCGCTCACAGGCACGGTGGCGCTCGAACGTGCATGCCCGCCTAAGGCGGCCGCTCCGCTCGATCTGCCGGAGCTCACCTTCACCAGCGCGCCCGAGCCTACGCTCGTCGAGCTGCCCCTGGCGCTGCCGTGGTCCGTCGTAGGTCGCGAGGTCGAAGTTGCCCTGAGCTCGGGGCCACTCGGCTCGTCAGTAAAGCGAGTGGCCGCCCATGGTGCTCTCGTTGGTGGTGAACCACGGGTCGTACTGGAGCTGCACTTGGTCGGGAGTTGCGGCGCCCTCTGGCTCACCGCTGTACCCGACCTGGATCCTGAGACGAACCGGGTGCGGCTGCACGATATCGGTCTCCTTCCAGGAACGCAGTCTCCCGCAACCGCCTCCAGGCTCAAGGCCATTCAGGCTGAGCTCGCTTCCTCGGTGGCGCTCGGTGTGCTCGTGAGTCCTCGCCATGCGGTCGGGCTTATTGAAGAGCGCCTGCGCCGAGAGCTGAGTCGCGCTCAAGATGTCCCGGTCTCGCTCGAGGCCCACCTGGAGCCGACTCCGGGGCGTGTCCTTCTCGACAGCCAGCACCTCGTTCCCGTCGTGGGCATCGTGGGCAGGCTCATCGTCAGGCCGCGATAGCTCCTGGAGCTCGCCGCGCCCGGAGCGTTGCTCTGCGTGAGCGCAGCCCCGTGATGTGGAACACGAAGGCGCGGGTGGTGCTCAGCACATCCGCGCATAGTGCGCGAATAATGCGTGGCGTGCGCGGGTCGTGTCCGTTTCCCGAGGGTACGCTCCCATCACCGAGCGAGGCCGCCCTCGGCGCTTCACGAACTGGCCGTGCGCGTACCAGCACCGGTTCGGCTCCGCCCGAGGACCTGCCGCAGCCGCCAGGAGGGACGGCCTCCTTCGGAAAGCGTGGCAGCTAAGGGGATCTCCTCGCGCGAAGGAACGTCCGGGTGCCCGGCACACGAGGCGTTTTCGGCGCCCCAACCGGAGGAACTCGGCTATGCTTCGCCGCCGTGCGGCCGCCGCTGACGGCCGCAACCGAGGGAAGCCCACGATGCCCAAACATGACGAACGAGACCGCGAAGACACGACCAGCCAGGAAAGACTCTCCCCCGCGACCAACGGCCTCTTCAAGGCACGCACCGTACTCGTGTTCGGCGAGGTCAACGACAAGCTGGCAAAGACCGTCTCTTCGCAGCTCCTTGCCCTAGCCCATGAGAGTAACGACCCAATTCGCGTCTTCGTGAACTCTCAGGGGGGGCATGTGGAATCCGGAGACACGATCCATGACATGATCCGGTTCATCGAACCCAAGGTTCTGATGATTGGCACCGGGTGGGTCGCAAGCGCTGGAGCACTCATCTACGTGGCGGCAAAGCCCGAGAATCGCATATGCCTCCCCAATACTCGCTTCCTGCTCCATCAGCCCATGGGCGGAACCCGGGGACAGGCTTCGGATATCGAGATCGAAACCCAGCAGATCCTCCAGATGCGGGAACGATTGAACCGCATCTTCTCCCGTGAAACCGGGCAACCCTACGAACGAGTGGTTGCGAAGACCGAACGCAACTTCTGGATGTCGGCCTCCGAAGCCCAGCAGTTCGGATTGGTGAGCCGCATCATCGAGGACTCGAGTCAGCTCGCCGAGTAGCAGCCGAAACCTTACGGGAGCGGCGGGGGTCGGTCATCGCTCCTGGCGATCCGGGGACCGCGAGTCTCAACCCCTGGGGGCAGGCCCCAGCGGCGCAACCGTGCACGGCAGCCCGCACCTCGGCCTCGCCCCCTCTGAGGACCGGGCACCATTGTGTTCGATGGGCGTGCCAGAAGTCGCCATCCTGACCGCCGGCTCCATCGAAATCGCCCAGCCCGGGACAACGGGATTCCCGTCGAGCGCCCGTGGCTCGAGCCCCGTCGCCCGCGCCGGGCATCGCCAGCAGTATTGACACCCGTCGAAGCCACGCCGCCCTGGCTCTTCCGTTAGTCTTGCACAGCAGCACTCGGCGGTGTTTACCATCAGCTGTCGGGTCGACTGCGCGCGGCGTGGGGAACCGGCGGCATGCTCTGGTCGCACCCCGAACTGACAGAGCCGTTTTGGCTATCGGGTGACTCGACTTTTACTCTGTCACCGCCAAGCGAATCGGAAGACCGCGCGCTACTGCTTTCCGATCGGAAGATCTGTTAGAAAAGGCCCTGGCTCTCACCGCTTCCTGGAAAACAACGCTCGTCAGGAGGTGTTGAGTCCTCGACAATCACTGGCTCAAATGCGGCTGGAAGTATCCAGGAGGTGACCCGATGACGACGCGATGGCTTGTTGTTGCGCTATTGGCAGCGGCCCTGCCCGCTTGTGACGATCCTGAGGCGTGCAAGACCGTGCCCGAGTGCAAAGCTCAGGGCAAGTGCTCCAAGGACCAGAACGGGGCCTGTATCGTCGCCAGCGCCGCGGACTGCGCGCTCTCGGATATCTGCAAGGCCCAGGGCAAGTGCACGGCGAAGGAGGGCGCCTGCATCACCGCGTCTGACGAGGACTGCAAGAAGAGCTCGAATTGCCAATCCTCCCAGGCGTGCACTGCCTACCAAGGCAATTGCGTCAACCTAGCGACGGTGCTCCAGCCCGAGTGCTCCTCAACCTGTCAGAAGGAGGGCTTGTGCGTGCAGGTCAGCGGAAAGTGCACTGCGCTCTCCCGGCTCCACTGCGCGGGCACCAGCGAAGCCAAGGCAGAACCCGAAAGCGCGTGCGCAACGCTGGGGAAGTGCGAGGCAAAGGACGGCGTCTGCGTCGCCAAGTCCGACGAGGATTGTGCGAAGTCCAAAGCGTGTAAGACGGAAGCCCTGTGCTCAGCCAAGGACGGAGAGTGCGTCGCCACCGCTGAGGATTGCGCGAAGGCGACGGCGTGCTCCAGCGGCGGCCGCTGTGGCGTCAAGGACGGCAAGTGTGCGGCGACCTCCGCGGCGGAGTGTAGGAAGTCGTCACGCTGCGCTCTCGAGGGCGCGTGCACGCTGCGAGACGACGCCTGCGTCGCGGGCTCCTCGGCAGACTGCGCCGCATCCTCCGTATGCAAGCATGGCAAGCGCTGCACGGCCCAAGGCGGGATGTGCGTGGCGGCAGGTGGCGGCGCCCAGTCCGGAGGAAGCGGTGGCCCCGCGCCGGACACCCTCGTCCCAAGCAAGCCGCGGCAGGGCCTGTTCTAGACAGCTCCAGCTTGAGGTTGCAGCGCCGCGCAGGCGAGGCCGGGCGCGCGGAGCGTACTCGAGTGCGCGAGCACGCTCCGCAAGGGCCAACGACGCATCCGCGGATGCTGCAGCCTCTGGTTGTTTAGGGGACGGATCCTTGTCCTGACGATGCGGTTCACCTGCCGCTAAGCCGTTCGGCGCTCGAGGCGCCCCGGATGGCTGCTTTCGAGATCCATGCCCCGCGGACGCCAACTCGCCAAGCCAGCCTTGCTCGCTGGAAGGGCACCGAAATCGCCTTCCCACAAGGGTGCATTCACGAGCGAGCGGCACCACCCCACGGGGCGCCCGAGTTGAGCGCTGGCCCGTCATCCAGTCTCACAGAACGGGACGCCAGCTTCGCACCCTTGCGCAGATCTCGAGCTCGTCCCGACCCTAGACAGGTCCAACAACACTTTCGACCTTGGCTCGATTCGGGTTATGGTCCCGCATCGCCCACTCAGGGCAGCACGGATCTAGTGATGGATATCGGCGGTTCAGTTGCCCGTGTGTCCCCTGCCCTTGCCTTACCGGGAGCAACCTTGCCGTGAGTGTCGTGGAAGTGGAGAGAAGCATTGTCGCACATGCTGAGGAGGTCTCAATGAAGCCCCAATCGGGACCCTGTGCGCGGTGCACGGAATCCCCGAGTCGGCGGTCGAGCGATCGAACGCGTGGGGTCATCCGCTCGCCTCTGGGCGCAAGCGTCGTCGGTCTGCTCTGCCTCGGCGCCCTGGTAACCGGCACGTCGAGCGCGGCAGGCCAGCAGCCCCC
>CAYRKE010000020.1:7868-15503 GCA_964424695.1 uncultured Polyangiaceae bacterium | reverse complement strand
GCCCCCCCGGCCGCTGCAGCCCCCCCGGCCGCTGCGGCGCAACAGGCGCCCGCTCAAGGGGAAACCACGACTGCTGCAGCGAACCCCGGCGCTGGCGTGCCGGCAGGCGCGCCAGCAACTTCGCCGTCGACCGAGAGCCCCGAGCAGGTTTCCCTGCGACCCGACACCGCCAGCGGGTCCGAAGAGCTCGTGCCGCTCGCAGAGCCTGCTCCTTCTGCGCCGTTGCGTGCCCGGGCCACCCAGGCCCCCTCTGAGACGAACCTCGAAGCACCCCAATCGAGCGACAGCATCCTCTACTCGGGTTATCTCCCCGGATATCGCCGACACATGGCGCTCGGGGCTTCGCCCTACGCCCCCAGAGTCGGAGCACTCCCTGGTGGGGTCACCGGAGGATACGGCGCGCCTGTTCCGCCCTCGGAATGGGCCTTCGAATACTCGGGATTCATTTCCGCGTCGCTGCAATTCAGCGTCGACTCCCGCCGCTACCCGGCGGAGGGCCAGGCAGACACGGTCTACCACACGCCTCCCGAGACCATCGAAACCTGGAACTCATTCACGAGCACCAACACCGTGCCCGGCAACTGGATCAGCATGCGGTTCAAGTACGGCAACAGCCGCGTCAGTGCCCATGCGTCGATGGAGACCTGGAACCCTTCTCGGCCTGCCACGTACTACCATGTCGGCAGCCAGTACTTTCTCAACAACGTCTTCCTGTCATACACCCCAGCCCCAATCGGCGATGTCAGGCTACGCATCGATGCCGGGCGTTACAACACCGCGTATGGGCAGCTCGCCCGCTACAACGCCGGAATCTACACCAACTCCTTGAGCGGTGAGGTGGACGGCGTGGGGGAGCGCATCATCGCGGAGTACGACCTCAGCGACACCTACATGCTGGTGCTCGAGCACGGCCTCATGCAGAGCCGCGATGGCCAGATCCCCGAACAAGTCATTCCCAGCATCTTCACCAACTGGCGACGACACGCGTGGACGGGAGCCTGGATCCATCACGAACACCTCGGGCTCATCCGCAAGGGCGAGCCCCGTATCGAGCTCCAGGGGCACTACATCACGAACTGGACCCAAGAAGACCGCAATAGCGCGGTGCGCGACATCCCGGGTACCCAGCAGCTCGACGAGTCGCGCGTCTACAATGGTCGAATCACCGTGTGGGGCGGTGACCTCAAGCTCCTGAGCGATACCTTCGGGGTCTTCGGTGTCGGCGGCGCAATGATCCGCGGCCACAGCACTTACCCGCTGAAGGGGCTCATCACCTACGCCGAAGACGGGGAACAGCTCGCCAACAAGTGGTGGGGCGTAACGTCGGGCGGCACGGGCAAGATCCTGGTCCTCTCGGGGAACTATGAGTTTAGCCTGGGAAAGATTGTCAGCTATCCCCAACCGTTCGGGGGCGATGGCCCCGACATCCTCGTGAACACCGGATTTCAGTGGACCAAAACCTGGACGGACTTCGAGAGCTTCGATGGCCGAACCCGGCACAAGTACGGCATGGACGTGCTCTACAGGTTCATCGAGTACGTGGGCGCGGGGGCTCGGGTCGACCGCGTCGTTCCGACTTCCTATAACGACGAGGAAACGTTCCACGTCCTTGCGACCCGCCTGCTCTTCAAGTCGAGCTGGAACAGCCACGAAAGCATCCAACTCCTCTACGCGAAATGGTTCTACGGCTCGGAGTCGCGCAACGAGGGGACTGGGCTCCGAACTCCAGAGCAGCTCGACGACGAGCTGTTCGCGTTGAACTTCAACATGTGGTGGTAGGCACCATGGAAGCCGGAACAGTGAGAAACTACTCAGGGACTTCAGTGTCGCAGCGAGAAAGCAGGTTCCCAATGACACGCGGCCTTTCAACCTCCACCGCCTTCTTGGTGTTCATGTGCTGGGCAGGGGCAGCCACAGCCCAACAATCCCCTGCCGCCCAGCGACCGGACAACGCGGAGGATGAGCAAGCCGAGTCACTGGGCGACAATCCCATGCTCAGCCTCGATCCGACTGCACCCGGAGTCGGGGCATTGCCAGGCGGGATGGCTCCCGCCTTCGGTCAGAAACCAACCGGGCCGGGAGACTGGCGCTTCGACTTCCACGGCTTCTTCACCATGCCGCTGGTAACGGGCATCAACGAGCGCGCCGACACTCGACCGAACCAGAGCGATACCGTCCTCCACGCGCCACCGATGGTGCCAGACGACAAGGAGACCTTCTCGCACACGGGCGTCGTGCCTACCCCGTACATCCAGCTGAACTTCAGCTATGGAACCAGCGTGGTTACGGCAAATGTCCACCTGCTCGCCGAGCAAGCCACAGTATCCACGGGGTTCTTCGATCCATCGGCGCAGGCGGGCGTCAATGATGCGTTCCTGACCGTGCGCCCCGATCTCGGCAAGCGGGTCAATCTCAAGCTACACATCGGCGGGTTCTCCAATCGATACGGCGTCAGCGGGGAGTTCGACGAGGGCCGCTACGGCACACCGCTCATCGGTCGCACCAACGGTGTCGGAGAGAACGCCATCGCCACCATCGCACTCTCGGAGGACCTGACCCTGGCGCTCGAACACGGTATTCAAGGCCAAACGACGCACGCGCCAGCGGACCTCACGCCGGACGTCTGGAACGACTACGCTGATCCCAACGTCGGCTCGAGCTTCGTCAACCACCTGCACGCGGGGGTCGGGTACGCTGGGCTCGTCACGCTCGGTGGGCACTACATGTACGCCTGGAGTCAGGACGATCGCGGGACTGGGCGGCTCGAGCCCGACGGCAGCCTCCGCGTGCTGGCTGGTGACCTACGGCTGACACTGGGCCGATTCGGGCACCTCTACTTCGCAGCCGGGCACACCAAGGCCGAGTACGTTGGAACGGTCGGGAGGGTCCTCGAGGTGATGAACACCGAGGATGGTCCGGGCCTCATCGAGAACTACCTTGGCGAGCAGAGCGATGGAAATGGCGAACTAACCACCGTCGGCGCCCAGTATGACCTCAGCATTGGCCGTCTCGTAAGCTATCCCGTACCCTTCTATGGGGATGGCCCAGACATCGTCGTGAGCCTCTTCGGCATCAACACGCGAGTGCGCAGCGACGACTCTGACTACGACAAGGTCGGCAAGATGAAGTTCGGTGCAGAAGCGACCTACAGTCTCCTGTCGTGGCTCGCCGCGTCGTGTCGTTACGACCGGGTCACTCCCAACGTCGACGACGATGCCTACTCCTTTGCCGTATTGAGCCCCAGGCTCATCTTCCGTACCGATTGGCAGGCGTCGGATCAGCTAGTGCTTGGATACTCCCATTGGTTCAACGGTGAGCTGACCACGATCCGAACCGGATACCCTGCAAGGGAGGACGTGACAGCGATCCCCGACGAGGACGTGGTTTCGCTATCAGCAAGCATGTGGTGGTAAGGATCTGCTCTGTCGGCCCTCGCAGGTATGTCCAATCTGGTGCAATGCTCGTAACCGAAGACCATGCGTCCGAATCCGGAGACAGCGGGATGAAACGACCTATCGACCGATGCAGCCAACCGAGTGGCCTCGGCTTCTCGAACGGATCTCCCAGCGGATCCCGCCGGGGTGCCGGGCTTTGCGGCGCGATCGCGTGTCTGGCACTCGTGGGATCGAGCTGCGTCGGCGTGCGCGAGAGCCGCGTCGAGCCCGATGGAACACCCAAGATGGTGAACTACTGCCCCAACGGGACTCAGGTCGCCGCAGACGGCCTACTGGATGACTTCGAGGACGGGAATACCCAGCTCGATCCCACCGACTCTCGCGGAGGGTACTGGTTCAAGGCGGCTGATGCCACGGGCAGCGTGATCGGTCCGGACGACTTCAAGCCGATGCCGGGAGGGCCAGGAAGCTCCCTCGCGCTCAGGGCCGTCGGCAAGACGGCCCTGGTCGGTACGGACAGCAACTGGGGCGCACAATTTGGGGCCAATATCCGCTCCGGGATACCCTACGATGCCTCCAAGTACGTCGGCGTCCGCTTCAAGGCACGTATCGCCGAAGGAACGACCTCTAGTGTTCGTTTCAAGATCGGCGACATCAATACGCACCCAGACCTCGGCGTCTGCAAGCAGTGCTACAACCACTGGGGTCGGAATATGAACTTCACGACCGAGTGGCGGGAGTACGAAGTACTGTTCTCCTCCCTTGAACAGGCCCCCTACTGGGGGGACCCTCGTCCGAGCGCCATCACGCCGAGCAAGATCTACTCATTTGACTTCGCCATCGCGCCGGGAGCGACCTTCGACGTCTGGATCGATGATTTGGCGTTCATCGAGTGCAAGTAGTCCCTCCGCACCCAACCGTCGCCGCTCGCACTCGCGACTTCAGCTCCGAAGCCCCACCCCTGGTCGGAGCGGCTCCGCGAGCGCTCGAAAGCGGGCGAATGGATCCGTGTTCCAGCGTCGACGATTCTCGACGATTACCTCGCGCTGGACCGGCGAGCGACCGCTATGTTCCTTCGAACCCCAGCCCAAGACTGAAGAATGGATCGCGACTTCGCCCTGATCGCGCCCGTCCGAATCCGTCGGAACTGTGGGGCACGCACCAGGGCGAAATAACGCGAACGAATGGAGACCCGGAGGACTACTCCGTCATGAACTTCACGTCGTCAATCGTGATGTTCGGAGTGCACACCTCGCCGCTGGCGCAGTTGAATTGCCACTGGATCCCGAGCAGTTCGGAACCATCAAGTCCCTCAATCGGCAAGCCACCGGTGAGGTCAGCCCACGGCACCGAAATCACCTCCCCCTGAGCTGGATCGTCCGCGGTCGCCGCCAGCACGATCACGAACGAGTTCGAGACGCACGAATTCCAGTCGCCTTCGCATTCGCCCTTGGAGGCACTGTCATCGGCTGGGTAGTTCTTCGATGTCTGCACCTGAAGCACGAGCTCACTGTTGCCGAGATCACCCGAAACCGTGAAGGAGATGCCCGCGTAGGTAGCTGCGTTGAGGCAAGGACCAAACCACAAGCCAAACCCACCGTACTCCTCAACGTTTCCCGCCACGTTGAGCGCTTCGTCCACGACGCTGAGCGTGATGACGCTCGTGCCGTCGTCGGGCACGTTGTCATAGGAGAACGTTCCTCCCGTAAGAGCGTCAGAGGCACCCCAATTGAAGTTCTCTCCACTTGCGGTGGTCACCGAGAAGTCCGTCACCAGATCACTGAAGGCATCCATTCCGTTGTCGCTGCACGGATATCCAACGGGACCTTCTTCCACATCATCGTCTCCACTGGTTCCACCGGTCGCCGCCTCGACATCGTTGTTGTCATTCGAATCCGAACCGCCGCATGCACCGATCGCCAGTGCGCTCATAAGGGCAACGATTCCAACCGTTATTGATCCACGAATAATCATGAAAGCCTCCGCAAGTCCGCCTGAAGAGTCGGGCCACGGACACCATGCCGCCCGCGGTCGTACTGATTTACGAGCCGTGCCGAACCCTGTCAATCCACTACTGGCGCTGCAGGCGGCCCACTCACAGGATCCACCAGGCGAGCAGCATCAGCCACTTCCAGCCCCTCGGCGAGGCAGAAAAGCGTTACTTCAGGACAAGTACGACCTCTGCGCCCGAACCTGCAAGGCTTGTGGCAGATTTTGCTGACTTTCCCGCCGCCGAGGCTTCCACCTCATAGTTGCCGAGAAACGCACGAGTTCGATAGGTCCCGTCAGCCGCGGTGTCGCCCTCCGAGTTGGAGCGCCAAGTCTCCAGAAGCAGCCGCCGCGTTTCCGCGGCCCCTGGTTTCTCCGACCAGTCTTGGCCGTAGAGGGGTGCGTTATTCTTCCAGTGGGCGCCATCCCAGAAACCCCACAGCACCATGCCGTCAACGGCCGGATGGCTGAAAACCGCGGTGTAGAAGTCGCGCACGTACTGTGCCCTGACCGCGGGCTCGTCCAAGGTCACGTCGAATTCGGAGACGTAGAGCTTCTTGCCAAGCTTCGCCATCTGGTCCAGTCGCTCGACAACTACCTCGGGAGGCACGAGCGTTGAGCCAAGACGCGCCTGCAGGCCAATGGCGTCGATGGGAGCCTTAGCGTCAATGAGCGCGCGAACGATCCCCTCGAATCGCTGGCGCTTTACCGCGTCAGCGGAGGAGCTCCCCAGCGCGGCGGCGTCGCTGATGAGGAGCTTGGCGTCGGGATCCGAAGCGCGCGCTGCCGCGAGCCATTCCCCCAACACCTTGTCGCCCAAAACGTCCAGGAGATCGCGGTTGCCCGCCGGGTTCTCCACGACGTCCCACACGTCGATCTTCCCCCGAAGCGCGGAGACGGTCTCGCGAATATGGCGCTCGATCTCGGCGCGAAGCTTGTCTGGTTCTTTCTCCAGCGTCCGTAGCCCCTTCGGCAGGTCGCGCCACGCTGGCGATATCAGGGAAGCTCCGTAGACGCCGAACCCTTCCTGGTCGAGCCAGCCCGCTGCGGCTGTCGCCCGAGCGAGCGTGTAGCTGCTTCCCCAATCACCGGCGAGAGGTGCCCAGCGAAGGTCATTCTCGGGAGCCACGACCGTAAAAAGCTCCCTCAGAACCTCGCGAAAACGGGGATTCTGCTCTGACAAGATGTCGGAAGCAGGAGCACTGGTCCCAAAGTGGAAGCCCGAACGGGTCTGTCGCAGCGTTACCTTGGCCCCGAGCACCGGCTTGCCATCTGCGGTCTTGACGATAACGGCAAGGTCGGCCTTGCGCGTCTTCTCGATGCGGTCGGCAGCGTCCTTCCGCCACGAGGCGTCGGCGGCCATCCCCGAGTACGTGGGCCTCGCTGTTGGGATATCAGCCAGCGCGAGCTCCTTGCGGAAGTTCTCCACGGTCACCGCGCCGAACTCGAGGACCTGCGGGGCGAACCCCAGACGGAAGGCGATCTGGGCCTCGCCGGGGCCGAATGCCTGCCCGGCGATGAATGGGATGTGGAGTTTCTGCCAGTCCTTGGTGGCCCGGATCCCCTGGGTGATCGACTTCGTCCATGGGTCACGTGACAGTTCGAAGACGAATTCAGACTCGCCCTGCTCGCTGTCTTTGGGTGGCGTCACGCTTCGAAGAAACACCGTGGCGAGAAGAACATCGCCGGACTCGATGGGCTCCGTGTTGAGCGCTCGGATCTGGACATCATACGCGTTGGACGGCTTCTCGCGAATCTCCGCCTGAATGGCTTCGCTGAACCCCTCTCCCTCAGCCTTGACGAACTTCGCCTTGACGCGCTCAGCCTGTCCGGCAAGCGCAAAGGCCCGAATACCCTTTCCGCCAAGGACGTCGGTGCCCTGAACCTTCCCCCAGTTGCCGGTGGGAGGACGAGCCGCTGGAGAGACGGTTGCCGTAGCGGCCGCCATGTCCGACTCTGGAACCTCGGGTCGCGGCTCCCGCTTGATGCAGCCGCCCATGCCGGTAGCCAACATCAACGAACAACCCCAAAGCCAGCTCAAACGACGCGCCACGCTACCTCCACAGAAACGGGTTCCTGCGGGCCTGTGTACCACAGGAGCGCCCCGAATACGCACGAACGCCACAGCAACCCACCGGCGGCCCATAGGCCGTCCCGAGCTGCCTGTAGCGACGATCCGACCAGTCGGCGCGCTGCGTTCTGCCGTCCTCGGTGCTCAGCGCCGCAATGCGCCGGGCAGCACGGGTCGCTG
>CAYRKE010000020.1:2223-7768 GCA_964424695.1 uncultured Polyangiaceae bacterium | reverse complement strand
GTCGCTGGAGCCCCAGCCTGCCCATGGTGGCGCCGGACATGGCCGGCACCCCAAGCAGCTCCAGGACGAGCGGGCCCGCATCACCATTGCGCAAGGGCTGTACAGGTTCGGAATATGCGGGGCGGCGCGAGCCTGGATCCAAGCGCACGCCCTCGAAGAACTCATACGCATCCACTGCCCGTGGAAGACCGGGCGCAGCGACATAGAAGGGAATTGTGAAGTTGTTGGGATCGGCGGCGTCTTGGTGATTGGTGCCTTCTCCCCCGTGATCGCCAACGACCACGAGTGCGGTATGCCCTCGAAGGCGCGAATCGGAACCGATCTGCCGAACCACCCTCCCGAGGTAAGCGTCCACCTGGGCCAACACCGCCAACCAACCCGGACTCCCCCACCCCAGCGCGTGGCCGTTCCAATCAGTATCCCCGACGTGAAGGTATGCGAGGTGGCACGGCTTGGCTGCTTGGGTGTCCAGGTACGCCCCAATCAAGGACGGCGTGTTTTCGTGGGAGATGACAGCGACATCCAGCTTGCCGCGTCCGTTGTCCTCCCCATCGAGGTCCGGCGCGCCGAACCTGTCGCCCCAGCTTCGGGTGAAAACCGCGAACTTGTCCTTGCCTCCGAAGAAACAGGTGCGGAGTCCCGCGTCGTGCGCGACGTCAAAGATCCCCTGCACATAGGCCAATGCTGGATTCCCACTATTGTGCAGCGTTGCGTCCCCACCCGGCTGCGAGTTGGAGATGTAGCCATGAGAGGCTGCGCCCGCGACCGCTGGCGACGCCGACACGGGTCTCCCTGTGAACACCGACGCGTGGTTCGGCAGGGTGACCGTGTAGCCGTAGTCCGTTCGAGCGTTGTGCGTCCACACCCCGAAAGACTGCAGGCTCTTGAAGGTGGGCAGCTTGCCCGCAGCAATGAGCGGCTGCAGGTACCTCGGGGCCAGTGCATCAACCGTCACGAGAATTGCGTAGTCCACCGCCGCGGTATCGTGGGGGTCACCAAACCCCGCTGCCTTGCCGGTATCACCCTCCGAGACCCCGCTATCGCTCCCGAGAAGCGCCGTCGCGGACGCGACCGGTCTGCTCGGAGCCACCATGCCGTCCATCCGAGCGGTGTAGCGTCGCTCGAGAGGCTTGTAGGGCCCGCTCTCGCTATCGCTCGAGCTGCCGCAGCCCGTCGCGACAACTGCCGACGCGATAACTGCCGACGCGGCGCAAGCTCGCCATCGACCCACCTCTCGAATCAGCTCAGCTCGTGTCCCTCCAAGCCTTGCATGGGGGACCGGCCTCCATCCGCCTCTCGCAGAGACTTGTGGCAACGCTTGGGTGCCCATGCGCCAGCCAGAGCGCCGCTCCGATGCTCGTTGCGCCTGCAGCACGACGCCGTCCCGAGCCGAGGCTTTCTGAAGCCGTAGACGCATACCCAAGCGCGCCAAGATATCACGATGCGGGCTGACGAGCCCGCCGCAGCGCGGACTCCGTGAATCGGTCGGCGCGCCTCGATGGCCTCACCGCGGCCGGCATCCGGGCCAAGCAGGAGAAGGTGTCAGAAACGACGGCCAGCCGTCTCTGCACTAGCCTCCGCAGGCGTCGCCGTTCAGTGCACCGCGGGTAGGGAAACCGCACCACTCCGGCGTTCCGGTACCATCAGGGTGCCGAGCAAAGGAAGTACCGTCCCCAGCAGATACCCCGAAACTCACCTTGTCGACCAGGAGACCGTGTGCGTCTGACAGGATCACCGCGTCGCCATCCTTGCTCAACTTGATGGCGACCACTGGGGGGTCAGCCATCCCTGTGTCATCGGCGTTGATGACGACGACACCGTGCCCCGGAATCTCGACATCACCCAGCTCTGCCTCCAAGGGATCTTCTAATTTGTCGCCCAAGTAGAACCCCGACAGATTCGCCGGCTCTTCGTCCAGATTGTACAGCTCAATCCAGTCGGATGGATTGCCGCCCTCGGAAACCACCTCGTTGATCACAACCTGGACCGACGACCCACTCCCGATCAGCCCGCTGGATTCGTCGACCGATCCGCATCCCAGCAAGCCGGCAGCCACCAAGGCCCCCAGAAGCGGTAGAGCGCCACCGGGGCGGCTCCACCGCCCCGTCAGCGGCTCGAGTCGACGCGACGTCACAGGTCGATCTCCTGCTGGCCGAGGACGAGCGACACCTTCTGGTTCCCATTAACGGAGCGAACCGCCTCGAGAAACTCCGTGGGAACTGCCCGCGGCTTCAGGACGACTGAGTAGATGGCCTCCTGGTACTGAGCCTCCACGATGGACTCGATACTGATCAGGTGGAACTCCTCAAGGTGTTCTCGAAACACGGGGCTGAACACCTCCCGATAATCGATATTGCTCGGGATCCGCACGATGAGGATACGTTCGCGCACAACCTTGGAGAACAGGTTCAGCTTCTCCATGAGCACCACGGCAGCGCTGAGGCAGATCGTGGCGAACACTGCCAGCATGTAGAACCGCGTCCCGCATGCCATCCCGATAGCCATCGCCATGAAGACGAAGCCGATATCCCGCGGCTCCTTCACCGCGTGCCGGAAGCGAATAATCGAAAGCGCCCCGACCAGCGTGAAGGCGCGCGCGATATTCGACCCAATGATAAGCATAATAAATGCGACCACGGTGCTGAAGATTACCAGGGTGTGCACGTACGTCTGTGAGTACGAGACTCCGCGGTGCGTGAGCCGATAGACCCAGCCGAGAACAAGCGACAGCACGAAACTCAGCCCGAATACAACCAGCACGTCGAGGAGCGTGAAGCTGCTCGTAAGATCGCCGAATTGTTCGAGCTCCTTGATCAAATCACCCATAGAGGTTCTCCTTGCGGCTCAGAGTAAAGTCCATCTTACTGATCCCGCGGCCAATCACGGCGCAGTACTTGCTAACTCGCTGCAGCTGGCAGTTGTGCCTGGCGAGCAACGAGGCAGCCCACATCGGGATGCGTTCGTTCACTTTCACTTCCATGATCAGCCAGTCCGGGGACATGAAATACTCGTTCTTGGCAGTCTGGTTGACCTCGAGGGCATGCACCCGGCCCCTCAGCTCCATGTCGAAGGTAAGGCGCATCCCGCGCTCATAACGCCCCCCCATGAAGGCGCGACGGCGGTATTCGACGATAGCCTTCGGGCGAAGCGTCAGCGCCCGCACCATATACTGCACCTCGCTCGCCACCGCCTCATCGGAGCGGTCCATCACGGCGTCCACGTCATCACCCGCACAGAGCGCCTTCGCCTGGTCGAGCGGCAGGACCAGCCGGCGCTTCTGAACGGTTCGGTTGATGCGCTGTTTGATTTCCACGAATCCGGTCGTGACGTCCTCCACGGTCGGGCAGGGATATACCCTGAGGCGCAACTTCCGGCGGAACTTCAAGCCATCGAGCTTGGACCAGTAACCTTTCAGATTGAAACTATCGTAGTACAGGCTGACGATCCGATAGAATCCATCACTGTCCCCATGGGCGTCCGGCTCCATGAAGTTCTGCAGATCATCGACGAGCGCTCGATATCGGGTCGCGTGGACGATGTACTTCAACTCGTAGCGATTGAATCGTTTGATCATGGCGACCCCTGCTGAACAACGGGGGGGGGTTCTGGGGTAATGGCAATTCGGAAGGGATGCGCATCGGGCCCCGAAGGAATGGCGGCGTTGACGCTGACCTGGACAATCACCGGCTTGGTGAGCTCGCCTGCGGCAAGCGTGAGCGACTGCCGACCATCCCTCACGAATCGCACTTCCCGGTGGACCCCCTTAGCCTCCAGTGACACGACCAAGGGATAGGCGCGTTCATGAGCTCGGCTCTCGATCCAGAAAGTGCTCGGAGCATCAGGATTGCCGTGAAGCACGTAGTGCGCGCGAGGCAGCGTGCACCACTCGGAACCGAACTCCTCCACCCATCCGAGCCTGTCCCGTCCGCCGAGCGCAACGGCGAGCCCCGGGTGGCGCTGCATCGAGGACCGTAGAAGCTCGAGCTCTGAGTCATTCAGTGGTTCAGCATCCGGATCACTGGTGCGAAGAATCACACTGTGCACCCGTTCGAGGCCGGGCTGCGTGAAGCCCCAAGCCAAGAAGGTACCGAGGAGCACCCAACTCCCGCCTAGGAAAATCAAACCGCCGCTTGGACGACGCCACCTGTTCTTCACGGCCTCGCATCTCCATTCCTAGCGGCGAGCCAGCTATCGAGCTCGTTCCAGGCAGCAATGCCGAGCACCCCTGCTCGTAGCTGTTCGAGCTCTCCGGGGTCGATCCGATCCGTGACTCGGCCCACCCGCTTGAGGTCGCGCCCCACCGACTCCACCTGCCGCGCGCACTCCACCGCATGCAGTATGTCGCCAAGCACGCGGCTCCTGCCAGGATACCAGTCACTGACAGCCTCGATCCGCACTCCAACCTCGTTGCGATAAAGAAGCGTGCTCGACAGTGCCACCGTGGACGAATTCTTGACCAGCACGCCTCGAGTACCATCTGCCGCAAGCACGTCCCTAAGCTTGACGTTGCTGCGTTCGCCGGCAGATACGGCGTTGCCCTTCCACCTGAGCAGCACGCTATCAGCAACATCCACATCCGACTCCATCAGGTCCAAAGCGTCGTCGCCTGGGGACGCTATGGTCACGCGACGGAGCTCCGCTTGCGAGAACTCGAGATCGATACCATCCGATGCAGCGTGGCTGATCGTGGAGTCAGCGATGCTCAACCCCTGGACGTAGGCGACGTGGAGCGCATCATCGGAGAGCAGATTCCGCGATAGCTTGACGCTCCTGAGTTGGATATCGCTCGTGTCGTGGATGTTGAACATTCCAGGGAAACGCGTGATACCCCAATGGGGCGCCGTGCCGTCGCTCACCTCCACGTGGCTAAACCGCGACCCCGAGGTTCCCCGGCCTTGCAGTGCGATGCCGCCCCAGCGGTGTCCAAGCGGTCGAAACTGGATCGGCGCATCACTCCGCCCTTCGGCGAAGACGGGCCCTCGGAAGATCACGGAGGCGTCCTCCGCAAACTCGAGCGTCGTGCCGGCTGCAATCTCCACCACAGTCGACTCGCCGTAGACACGAGTCTCGGCGATCTTCACGGTCCCGGGGCCGAGCGTCGTTCTGCTGGGGGACTCTTGCGCTCGACACCAGGGGTGAGGCGCGCGTTCCCCTGCCGACGGCCAGCTCCCCATGCCTTGGCACAGGAACGACCGGTCAGCGGCCGGAGCCGGGTTGGCCCCTTCGTCCGTGTGGACCGTGAATTCCTCCCGTGTGATGAGGCTCTCGACCGAGAGCTCCACCCGAGCCGGGACGCACCCTGACACCACGTACAGGCGATAGACATTCGGAGCCGTCGACGCACGCACAGAGCCGCGTCGTCTGTGTGGCGACCGCGCAACGAGCTCGACGCCAGATTCCACATCCAGTTCGAGCGTCACGGAGTGCTGCCCGGGCTGAGCCTCCGCAAGCGGACGATCCTCGCCAATCTCGAGGTTGCCCGAGAGATTGGAATCCGCCATCAGCGCCCATCCGTGAGGTTCACACTCGTCCGGCCACAGGACGT
>CAYRKE010000020.1:0-2123 GCA_964424695.1 uncultured Polyangiaceae bacterium | reverse complement strand
TCGAAGCGCCCCTTGTACGGATCAAAGTAGAGCTTGTGATTCTGATCGAAGTCGTGCTGATTGATACCGAACACCACATCCACGGCATCAAACAGGGCAAACTTCTCCACGTCCAGGTGACTCTCGGCGAACTCGGCAAAACGCCCCGCCGATGGGCTATTGACGACCTCGATGAGGGCCGCGAGTTCCTGCATGTTCTCGAGCTCGGCGGGGTCCGCAGCAGCAGCCTTGGTCCAGTGCTCCGCAGACTTCCATAGCAGGCTGACTCCAGTTTCCCTATCGGCCGGCGCCTCGTTTCCGGAGTAGATGCTGCCCGGCATGCGCCCGGCCTGGCGAAGGAGCCCTTCATCCGGTTGTGCCTCGAAGAAGTAGACTCCCATGTTTGCCTTGTTCAGGAGCAACCGGAATGGAAAGTAGTCGGGTGCCAGGAGACCCTGCTCATGGGCTATGCCGAGCACAATCTCTTCGTCGAAGGGCATCGGCTGGGGGGTATTGAGGAAGTTGAAGGCATTGCGGCCATCGAGATAGACCTGCCCGCGAGTGCGAACCTTCCACGATTTCTGTGGGTGGTTCCAATTCCAGTGCTGGCCGCCGCGATGACGAACCTCGACCTCGTATACCTCCGAACCGCGCGTGACGTGTCCGTTGACGTAGTACTGGTCCCCCTCGCCGGGTGGGAGCATTCGCGCAAGTGTGTCGAGCTCGTCGTTGGACAGCACCAGCCCCAGCTCAGGCAGCGGCGTTTGTTCGACGGGATCCGGCATGGTGAGGCGAAGCCCGTCACGAACCAGACGGTCGTGGAGGTGGAGCTGAAAAAGTTCAAGTATCAGCGGTACCTTGTCTTTGGTCGCCTGGACGTGTCGGTAGTGCGACACGAGAGCGGAGTATGAGTACCACGCAGCGAGCGCCCAGGCGGGCAAGGACAGGATCAGTGAGCTCTGCCACCTGATCCTCCAGAGCCGCTGCCGCAAGGTGAGCTGGCCGAAGAGCGGCTCTGACAGTACGCGTCGCTCCACCAAGCGGTGGTAGAGGCGACGAAGAGCCGCGAGCAGATACGCTTGCTGTTCCACTTGGCGAATACTCTACATGTATGCGCGGCCCTGAAGTGCCCGCGTCGGTGGGATTGAAAGCTAGCGGAAATTGAGGGCAGCCTGCACGCTGATTCGATTGGAGTCAGTCCAGAGAACAAGGGTGTTCTTCATCGGACGGACCGCTCTGCCCTGCACCATGACGCGGAAGAGTTTGCCGATGTGAAGATTCGCACCCGCAGCCCCCGCGAGGATGTGCGCATTGCGGACGTGGTCCTCGACCTTCAGCACTTCTGCCATCACAAGTGGCTCGAGTTTCAGTTTCCACGTGTCCGTGAGCGGAATTTTGTAGGCAGCGAGGAGGAGTGCCGACCAACTCTTCGCTTCGTCAATCGACAGGTAGTTCTGACCATAGGCCCCTTCCGCGAGTACGCTGAGCCGTTTGGTCTTCACAGTCGCGTCGATGCCAGCCATGGCGCCCCGCGCTGGCAGGCCCATCCCGCCCCCCTCATCAAACGTCTTGACGGAGCCGCCTCCACCGAGTTCCAGCCACTCGACCGGACGCGCTTGGAGCCGAACCACGATGTCCTTGCTCTCACCGTCTTCCTGCGCGTTGGCCCCGGTGCCGTTGAAGACGCCAGCGGCATACTCGAGCCGAGGCGATTCGAGCACGCGGCCTTCGACCTGGGCCCCGACGTCTCGGTCGCCGTAACCGAGGGTCTCGACGATCCAATCGTTACCGACCCCGCGACTGATAAGGGGATTCGATCCGCGGCCCCACAGCTCCAACGCACTAAAAGGCTTCTTGAACTGACCTAGCCGCAAACGCAGTGCCCGCATGGGGCTCACTCGCACATAGGCGTCCCGAAGCATACTCGAAGCCCCGGCACCTCCGGACGTGAGCTCTAGCTCGAACTGCCCGTCGAGCAGCTCGCCCTGCTCGACGTCCACGCCGAGGCGGGCTCGCTTCACGGAAAATGCCTGAGACGGCTCCTCCTCGGCGTCACTGACCTCGTACAGAGCATGGATGAACCCGCCGACCTCGATGACTGGATCAGACTTCCAGGGTGGCAAGGCCGGTTCGGTCGCCGGAGC
>CAYRKE010000019.1:14867-58730 GCA_964424695.1 uncultured Polyangiaceae bacterium | reverse complement strand
CCCAGGTGAGCGTACGCCTGATAGCGAACGATGGCGCTCAGCTCATCGCCGTTCGCGTCATACATCACCAAGGGCTTGTAGGCGAGATCGCCCACGAGACCCAACGCAGGCCGCCAGTGACCGCGCAGATCGAGCGACTCGTTGGCGAACCAATCGCTACCCCGCTCCGAAGGGTTGTAGCGATTGATGGCAAAGGTTTCGCCAGCGGATTGAGCACTGGCGAGCGCCGGAGACACCGCCGCCGCAAGCGCAAGCAACATGGGGCACGATCGTGAGCGGTTCATCGAGATCCTTCAGTCGTTGGGCGTGGGGGAAGAACAGTGATATCGAAGTGGGTCGGAGGGGTGAGGTGTGCGCCGAACTCCGCTGAGCCCCCTGCGAAGTGGGTCTCAACTGAAGGCCAGGTGCCCGGGAATGCACCGCGCCGCACCCAACCACCCGAGTTCCCTCGGATACTGGTCCTTGCGGCGTCGCAGGGTACCACGGGAGACCCACAGGACTCCACTTCTCTGTTAGTGTGAGGGGGGTTGCGCCAGTGTGGGCTGGGTGTCCTCATCCAGCCCACGCCTGTCGGGAAGGGCAGCGCGAGGGTGACTCGCGACGACTCTTCGCGTTCTCTGCGGCTATACGGCCAATCCTTGGTGGGCCAGCGTTGGCCATGGTCGCGGCACCGAGAGAGACTTGCCCGCGCCGCGGCCCGCTATTCGCTCAGCGGAGGCGGCGCGGACGGAGACGGTCCGCGCTCCGGCTGGACGAAGTCACGACGATAGATGCGCAGCAGCGCGAGGAAGAGGGCGACTACCAGTGGCCCCAGAAGCAGCCCCACCCCACCGAACGCGGCGAAGCCACCCACCAATGAGAAAAACACGACGCCACCGTTCATCTGCATGCCGGCCTTGATGAGCACCGGCTTCACGAGGTTGTCCACGAGCCCGACGACAACGATCCCCCAAACCGCCAGAAACACCGCGGCATAGTTGTGGCCCGTCACGAGGAGCAGCAGTGCCCCCACCAGGCACACCGCGCCAGCCCCCACCGCGGGAATGAACGCGACGATGAACGTGACGAAAGAGAAGAAGACCGGATGGGGCACGCCCGCAATGAAGTAGCCCAAGAGTGCTGCCGCCGTCTGCACGGCTGCCGTGATGACGGTCGACAGAATCACGGCGAATGAAACCTTCTTGAACTCCGTCAGCAGCTCAAGCACCAGGCCGTGCTTGACCGGCAGCGACTCGTCGAGCCACGCAACGAGTTCGTCCCCTTGCAGCAGCAAAAAGTAGAGGGCCACCAGCATCATCGCGCTCTGGAAGAAGAAGCTGCCCGTCGCCGACAGCGTGGCCCCGAGAACCCGCGCTGCGCTGCCAGTCTGTTCACTTGCATATTTCTGGAGGGTTTGGGCGAGGGCGGCGCCGTCCCCGGAAGAAAGCCCGCCGAGCGCGCTGCGCGCGATACCCTCAAGCGACGACGGCAAGCGGTCGATGAGCCCCGCGACCCCCTCACTCCGAACGATCTCGGAAACGAACCGGAGCCCGGCAGCCCCCTCCTTGACCGCGAGGCTCGCGAGGGTCGCGGTCGGACCCAGGAGCACGAGCACCAAGCCCAGGACGAACAGGGCCGAAGAAAGCCCCGCTCGCCCGCCCAGACGCCCACTCACCCACTGGTGCGCGGGCCACAGCACCCCAGCCAGCACAGCGGCCAGGAAAATGGCGCTGGCAAACGGGCGTACGACGAGCGCCAAAAGCGCGGCCGCCGCCAGGAGCAAACCCAGGAATAGCCGCTGTGGTGGTTGCGCCGAGGACATGCACGGGATGCTATCCCATGGAGCGCGCCTGTAAAGTCGCGGGCAGACCCAGGATCGCTCCAGGGTGGGGATCGTCTGGTATCGCGAATCGCCGGGTCCCGTCGGTCGATTCAATCGGGTGGGACGCGAGCTGTGGCTCTGACCACAGCCCGACGTCGGGGACGACTCAGCCGAGACGCGCCTCTGCCGGCAACTCGAAGACGAGCTCAAAGGGCCGATAGCCGCGTTGCTCTGCTCCTGTGAACACGAGGGCCACCGCGCCGCCGCGCTCCGCGACGAAGGATCGCATGGCAGCCATGCCAACGCCTCGCCCGGAGATCCGCGTGACCGCCGCCTTGGTCGACACGCCGCAGGAGAAGACGCGATCTGCCAAGGCTTCGTCGGAATCCGCTCCTGTCCGATCCCGCAGCTCCGCCACCGCCAAGCCACGCCCATCGTCCGACAGCCGGATTCGGAGGCCATCCGCAGCGTCCTCCGCGGTCACCCGAATCCGACCTCGCTCGGGTTTGCCGGCGGCCAGCCGCTCTTCGCTGGCCTCGAGCCCGTGGTCAAGACAGTTGCGAAACGCGTGGGTTAGCACATCCTTCATGACACGACCCCAGTCTTCGGTCAGCAGAGTCGCCTCGCCGGCCCAGTCGAGGGTGGGCACCGGTTTGCCGAGCTCCGATGCAATCGAGGCGAATGACCGTGCCGTCTGGGTCACCAACTCTACCAGCGGAACGCCGCGCATCCTGCGCACGGCTTGCTCGACTTCGCGCAGCGCGTTGGCAGGACCGGAAGCGCCCAAGCGCTCAGTCTCGAGTGCTGCCTCAATCTCGGCAAACGCATTCTCCATTCGGCTGTATCCGGCCTTCCACAGCCGCTCCAGCTTTGCCTGCCCCACGTCCTCATGCTGCGCCAGCGAGGCTTCCAGCGCGACGATTGCCGCGTCCAGACGCTCCGGATCCGAGAGTTTCGGAGCCTCCATCGCCTCTGCCCTCGTGAAGAGGTCTTCGGCCGCATGCGTCTCGCCCACGAGACGCTTGAGTCCGATCGAACGCGCGTTCCCTTTCACGGTATGCAGGTTGCGGAAGAGCGCTGACACCACGTCTTGTCCCAGCGGCCGAGCTACCCCGAGAGCACGACGGCAGTCCCGCAACCGCACTCGAGCACTGTCGCAGAAACTGCGAAACTCCTCCACACCGACGGCGAGAATCCGTTCCACCACCTCCGTCTCCCAAGCTCGCTGCACCTGTGCCTCGCGATACGCTTGGATCTCGGTGACGTCGCGTACCACCACCAAGAACTCCTGAACCTCGCCGCTCTCGTCAGGCACGGGTTTCCAGTCGACCTCGAATTGGCGCAGTCCGCCCGCTCGATCTCGCCGAGCGAATTTGGAGGGGAAGTGTTCAGCGTTGACCGCAGCGAACTCGAGTGGATACCCGTAGCTGAAGAGCAACGCGGACTCCATTCTCGCCAGCGCGTCTTGGCTGAGATCCGACCCCGCGAAGAGCAGAGGGACAAACTCGCGCCCCACCACCTCGTCACCCCCGAGCAGCTCTGGCACTTGGCGGGAGTACCGCGGTAAGACGCGCAACTCTTGGTCGATGCCGAACACCCCCTGATCCATTCCGTCGAGCATCGCCACAATCTTGCGATTCCTGGTGGCGAGCTCTCGAGTCCGCTCCTCCACCTTCTGTTCCAGACTCTGGTACAGCCTGGCGTTGACCAGGGAGACGGCCGCTTGCACGGCGATCATATGCAGCGTCGCTACACGATGAGGAGGGAATGCGTAGGTTGCCGCATTGTTCTCTGCGTAAAACACGGCAAGCAGTTTGCCCTGGTACCTTACAGGCAGACACAAGACGCTCTTGATGGCGTTCTCGATGATGTACGCGTTAGCTCTGAATAGCGAATGCACCCGCGCGTCGTCGATCACCAGCGGTTTCTGGTTCCGCACGACATACCGCACCACGTCGAGGCAGAGGCCGGGCGCCGACTCAACGGGAACTGGAGCCACCTCCACCAAACGGGCGGACGTGGTCGCCCGCGCCTCCACCACGAGCTTTCCAGTAGCATCGTCGACGAGAATCAGGCAGCCGTCCTGGGCTGCGGCGTTCTCCAACATCGTCGACATCAGACTCGCGTAGAGTCGGTCCAGGTGCACCTCGCTGGCCACAGCACGGGTTGCCTTGAGCACCGATTCCAAATCCAGAGCGCTACGAACCACCGCTTCCCCCGACAACACATCGGAGTGGCTGGTGGTCGTCTGTTCGTCGCTCACCGTGATGGACTCGATGTCGAAGCCCTCCACCGGTGGGGCTTGTCGATCGAGCAACCCTACTTTCGCATGAGCACCCCAGGCTGCATACAGCTCTCGCGCGTCTCGAAGCAGCGCCCGGGAAAAGACCGTATTCTGCCTTTCCTGCCAGTAGTATGCCTGGAATTCGAGCGCGAGCGCACGCATATGACCGTATGCTCCCTGCGGCGTCGCAGCAGCGCCCTCATAGTGCCGGAGGACGACTTCCATGGGTTCCTGCTCGAGTCGCGCTATTTCGGCCGCAACGAGGTGATACTTGTGGGAGAAGTTGTCGGCACAATTCTCGGCCCACTTCTTCAGTTCCTCCCTTACCTTCCTGGCCTTCTCCAGCCGCTCGCCGCGTTCCTTCGCATCCGCCTCTGCCCATCCATACCTGGTGGCGAGAAGCGCATCGCACAGATGGAACTCCGGCACGGAGATCAGGCTCGTCGCCGACCCGACCTGCGGCTCGGCAAACCGCCGCCAGCGGTCAGCGGCAGCGAAGTCGCCGAGCAGCAGGCTGACCACCATCTGGGCCTCGCCGTATGCGTAGATCCACTGCGGGTTTCTCGTAGCCTCGACGCGCGCCGTAGCCTCGTCGTCGGCCTGCGCGGCTTGCTGGGGCGCCGTATCGAGGTCACAGAGGCGGGCGAGGGCCCGCTCCACCAGAATGACGGCCGTCCGCTGACTCGAAAGATGGGCGCGCTCCAGGAAAGCGATGCCGGTCGTCAGCTCCTCGCGGAGCGCCGGCAGCTCGTAACCGACATGAAGAAGCCGGTGGAGCTTGAGCGCCGTGGCGAAACCCATGTGTTGGATGTCCCCCGTTTCCATGCCCACTCGGTAGCACTCGTCGAACGCGGCCAATGCCTCGGCATGGGGAACCCTCCAGGAAGAAATGTAGGCCCCAAACACGAAATGGACGCTGCTCGCGACTCGGCGAGCGTCGAAGCGGCGCAGCACCTCGAACGCCAGCTTGCCCAGCCGGTACGCCGCGTCGTAGTTGCCCAGAATGCCGCCTTGAATGATTCCGCAGTCGACCAGGTTCTTCGCGGAGAACCCGGTCAGTCCGTGCTCTACCATCAGGTCGAACATGGTCAGTTCGGCGAGGATGAAGAGCGGCGGGCAGGTCTGGATTGCCGCGGGGATGACCTGGAAGAGCAGATTCATCGCCACCAGCTTCTCCGGGTCCTCGAGGTCGGGTAGCTTGAGCAAGTCTTCGATGGTCGTCTTGCTCAAGTGCTCTTGCATCCGACCAATGCCGGCGCCGATGCCCTGTTCGATGTCAGGCATTTCCGTGGGCAGAACGATATCGAGCAGCGCGAGCCCGTTGCGCGCAGCAGCGACTGAGGCCACGAAGTCAGCCATCGACTCCAGGATACGCGCTTCGAGCAGCCACACGGACACGCGCGAGAGCTTGTCGGGAGCCTGCTGGGCGAGCCGGGCGTTGAGTGCCTTGGCGCGTTCGGGATCCCCCGCCATTAGGACCGCCTCGACTCGCCGGAGCTCGACGCGGAAGTGTGCTTGGGGCCGCTCGGACCACTCGTTGGCGGTGAGCAGGGACTCGGCGATCTCCAGGTACTTGACGGCAATCGCGTACGCGGTCGAGCGCACGGCACGTTCCGCGGCGCGAAGATTGAGCTCCTGGAGCCAGATGCGCTCGTCCACCGAAACGATCAGTGAGCGCCCGAGGTCGAGGTGATTCACAACCTCGAAGATCTGGGCCTCGAGGGCTGCGCCATCCAGATTTTGCGACAGTCGCCGACCGATCCGCAAATGCACGGCGGCGCGGTCCTCCCCGGCAATCAGAGCGTAGGCGGCCTGCTGAACTCGGTCATGGCGGAATCGATAGCGCGCGGTAACGGTCTCTGCAGCAGCATCGGCAGGGCTCTGAGCCAGCCGGTAAGCGTCTCCGATGGGAACAATGAACCCGGCGGACGCGAGTGTCCAGAGCTCGCGCGCCACTTCGGACGCAGGCAGATCCACCAACTGACCAATGGTGCTGGAGTCTACCACGTTGCCGACGCACGCCGCGACGCTCAGCACCTTCGCGGAGCTCGGCGACAAGGACTGCAAGCGAGAGATGAGCAGCTGGACGACATTGTCCGTAATGGAAACCTGCTCCGCCCGGGAGAGGTCGAAACCCCACGCACGACGACCCGTATCAAAGTCGATGGCGCCCGTGCGGTAGAGCTCTTCGAGCAATTCGGTAGCGAAGAAGGGGTTTCCTCCTGTCCTCTGGTGCACTAGGGCGGCGAGTGGCTCGACGGTGGCAGTCGGCTGCCGAAGGGACTCAGCGACGAGCGCCCGGACGCCCACGACGTCCAGGGCGCAAACGGAGACCTCGGCGAGCGCCTGCGGACGCCCGGCGCGGATCTCCTTGACGACTCGAGGTAGCAAATGCCCCTCCTCGATCTCGTCGTCGCGGTACGCACCGATCACCAGCAAGTGATGAACGTTCTGCCTCAGTAGTAGGTCGGCGAGGAGAGCCGGCGTGGATGCGTCCGCCCACTGCAGGTCGTCGAGGAAGATCACCAGTGGCCGTTCTCGGGTCGCGAACAACCGAACGAAATCGGCGAAGGCGCGATTGAACCGGTTCTGGGCCTCCGTAGCGTTCAACGAGGCGACGACCTCGGTCTCCCCTACGACGCGCGCCAGCTCGGGAACGAGGTCCACCATGACGGCCACGTTGCTTCCGAGAGCAGCCAGAATGCGAGTCTTCCACTGCGCCAGCTCTTCATCAGTTGCGATGAGCAGCCCCTGCACGAGCTGGCTCGCCGCCTGGACGAGGGCACTGTAGGGTACGTTGCGATCCAGCTGATCGAACTTGCCGGAAACGAAGCTCCCCCTGCGAGCTGTGATCGGTTTGTGGATTTCCCGAATCAACGAGGACTTGCCGATACCCGCGGGACCAGACACGAGTAGCAGGCTGGACTCGCCCTCACTGGCGGCTTCGAAGCTTGCCCGTAGTCTCTCGACTTCGGCCTCCCTTCCCACCAGCCGCTGGACCAGCTGAAAACGCTCCGAAACATCCGATTCTCCCAGAGCAAACTCGGGAATGTCTCCGTGCCGGTTCCAGCGTTCCCGGCAACGCTCGATGTCTTCGATGAGCCCACTGAGGCTCTGATAGCGTTCGTCCGGGTCCTTCCGCAGCAAGCGATCGATGATGCGAGACACCATCACCGGCACACTTGGCGCAATCTCACTGGCGAGAGGGGGCGCTTTCGAGATGTGGGCGTGGACCCACCCCATCGCGTCGGTTGCCTGGAAAGGCAGCTGGCCGGTCGCCCACTGAAACAGGGTCACCCCCAGCGAGTAGTAGTCACTGCGATAGTCCACGGAACGGTTCATGCGCCCCGTCTGCTCTGGAGAGATGTAGGGAAGCGAACCCTCCAGAATGTTGGCCGTGTCGATGTCCGGAGTCTCGCGGGAGAGCTCCGTCGCCAGCTGGAAATCGATGAGCTTGACCTCTCCCGTCTTCGAACTGCGAAGCACGTTGTGTGGCTTGATATCCTTGTGGATGACACCGAGACCATGAACGCGCTGGAGAGCCCTGCTCGTCTGCAGAGCCACATCGAGGAACTCGCTGGTGGAGAGACGTTGGCCAGTCGAGAGCGCGAGGCTAGCTCCGCCGAAATCCTCGAGCACGAGCGCAGAGGAAGAGCCATCATCCACCTGATCGAGGACTTCGATGACGCCCGGCCCCCTCAACTTGGCCAGCAGGCGATGCTCGAAAGCCGTGCGGCGTCGTCGCGCCAGTGCTCCGCGGGCTCTCACCGACTCCTTGACCACCACCGGCCGACCATCACTTACGCGGAAGCCGCGCGTCACGATGGTCTGCCTGGAACGGGCGATGACGTCGGTCAGATTGTACCCTGGTATGTTCATATCTTCTCCGTGTCCCGGCACACGGCACGCCGAGACGGCCAGAAGAGTGCGTGGGTTAAGGGGTTGGAAAACACCCCACCGCTCCAGAATGGCGCCGCCCGGATCTGACCTGTGCGCAGCACCCAAGTGGGACACCGACGAGGTCGTTGCCCCCACTGGGGTGCGAGGAAGTGGGATACTCCGGTCTCGCTGGCCAGCCTCGGAGGATACCGCACCTGGCCTCCGCGTCACACAGAGAAAGGAACTCGCCGAGCTCCTCGAGTTTGAGACCCGCAGCACCGCCTTCCTGACGATCTGCGATCGAACTGAGGGACTCGTTCTGGCCCCTAGCCGGTCAGTACCTCGAACGCCTCACTCCGCGCAGGCATCCGGGTTCAGGCCGAGATCGGCCCACTCGATGGCTCCGTCTGGAAGCCCCCAGCGAGCGTCGGTGTGGCTCTCGAGATCCACCAAGGCGTCGGCCTGGCCCTTGTTGCGAGTACAACAGCCATCGCAGTCCGAGTCGCCACAGGTGTCAATGGCCGTCACGACCATCAGGCGATCGCCGGAACGCAGGCAGAGATCGTGGCGCGCCAGACCGGTATCGGGAAAGACGGCGGCAATGTCCCGAGAAGCGACCCAGGATTCCGGGCGTTTGCCCGAGCAGTGCGCGAACTGACCAGCCCAAGTGCATCCATTGTACGCGACGCACTCCTCGCTGCCGGGATCTGGATAGGAGGTGTACGTGGTCTTCTGACCCGTGCGCCACACCAACTCCGGAGCGAGACAACGATCAGTGGAGAGCGGAGCGTAGGTCCCAGCGCCGCCTGCCGCTGTGGCGCCTGCCGATGCCCCACCTCCGCCAGCCGCGCCGCCAGTGGCGGCCGGGACAGTCCCGGCGCCGTGGTTCGGAGTGGGGTTCTGGCTGCAGGCGAGGACGATAGGGAGCAGTGCCGCAGCAGAGCGGCCAAGCAACACCGAGGGATGGAGGGACCGACAGAGAAGCATCGCGGGATCTCGGGGGAACGGGAGCCCGAGCATTCTACATGGATGCTCCAATGCGTGTACGATTCCGTGCCCGGGAGCTCGTGCATCGGCCGATCCGCTGGCTCACCTCGGCACCGGGCCCGCCGTACTGGCACCGACGGCTGTGGCGCCTGCTCCGTCGTCCCGTGGTTCCATGCGCCGCTGCAGAATGCCCGGTAAAGGGGCGGGGCGACTCATCCAGTGCGGAATCGCCGACGTCGCATGGCGAGTAGCCCGAGCGCGATCAGGCTCCAGCCAGCGGGAGCGCCGCGGCCCGCCGTCGTACACCCGCAACCAGAGTCGTCGCTCGTCCTACTGCTGGCTCCAGTCGACGCGGCGGAAGCACCGCCCGCAGCCGTGTCCGCGCAGGTCCCCGCCTTGCAGCTCTGACCCGCGGTGCACTCCGTCCCACACTCGCCGCAGTTGAGAGCATCTGTCGAGAGGTCGACGCACGTTGGTCCGCACTCCCCGAGCGGAGTCTGGCACGCGCCCACTGCAGTCGAGCCCCCTGTTGCGAAGGCGCCGCCGCTCACCGTATTGCCGCCTGCGCCCGGTGCTGCGAAGCCCCCCACCGAACCACCAGTGCCCGTTGCACCACCGGTGGTCGCGCCACCTGTCGCAGGGACAGCATTGCCCCCGGCTCCGCTCGCCGTGCCGCCGGGCGTGACACCGCCGGTCGCTGCATCAACGACACCGCCGGTCGTGACACCGCCGGTCGCTCCATCGACGACACCGCCGGTCGCTCCATCGACGACACCGCCGGTCGCTGCATCGACGACACCGCCGGTCGCTGCATCGACGACACCACCCGTATTGCCGTGCCTGCCACCACTCCCGGGCGCACCGCCGGTTGCTGAGCCCCCGGTCCCACCGGCGTGATAGCCGCCGGTCGCACTAGCTCCGCCTGTCCACACCGAGCCGCCCATCCCCGTGGCTCCTCCGGTCGCCGTGTCTTCGCCCGTGCCCGCCGTACCACTCTCGCCCCCCACCCCCGTCGAGCCGCCGTTCCCCGAAGTCGAGGCGCCCGTGACGGTCCCTTCGATCCCGTAGTAGCCGAGGGAACCGTAGTTCGAAAACCCGCGGCTCGGCGTGCCTTCGGCGCCACCTTCGATCACGAGCGTGTAGGTACCTTCGGCGAGCGTGGCTTCGATCGTCGCGCTGCGTCTTGCGGCCACGTTGCTGCTCGCCACCGTGGTACCTGCGCTGTCCTGAAGCGTTGCCTGCACGTCCAGCATGGCGCCGCCGGTGTACTCGATACGATCGATCGTGAGGGTTGCTCTCCCGCCGGAAGGCCCAACCTGGAAGGTGAAACGATCGGCGTCGGTATTACGTTCGATAAGGCCGCGATTGGTATCCGAAGAGACCCCGCTTGAGCCCGTGATGTCGAGTGGCCGCGTGTCGGGGATGTCGTCGTCGCGGTAGGGCAGGCTGCTGGAAATCGTCGCAAGCGCGTCTTCGAAGTCGGTAGCGCCCTCGTACTCCCCCTTGCTCCACTGAAAGAGCGAGTTCGTCTCGTCGAATCCGTAGTAGTAGTTACCCATCTTCGGGTACCACTTGCAGTCGTCGAATCCCTCAAAGTACGCTGTGCTTGCCGTGCCGATGTCGAGCAGCCCCATCATGTGACCGAACTCGTGCGCCGTCGTACGACCCACACCATACCCCAGGCTGTCTTCAGCCCCCGGCCCCGTGTAGATCTCGCAGTCCCAGTCGGAACCAAAAACGCCTTCGTAACAGAAAGCCACGTCATTGGACGAGGTGAAGTTGGCCTTGCCTCGGTTTCGTGCCGGCGTGGCGTCATAGATCTCGGCGTTGGTGGTGACATTGACCTCGAAGGGCGAATACGCTGCCGCCACGCTCTGCCAGGCCATCCACATCTCCTCCTTGGAGAAATCGACAGGCGTACCAGAAGCGTCGAGCACGGGCGCGATGTCCATGAACAGGACCTTGGTTGCGGACGGGCGACTCTCGAGCTTCAGCAGATCCGTACCGGGATAGTCCCCGATGTGAGGCTCTTCGACGCGCCAGATAGCGGAGCGGGTCGGCGCCGAGAGTCGATTCGTCTCCGTGGCGCCGTTGAGCCCGTTTGCTCGGCGCGGTAGCGGGTGGTCGCAGGACGGACAGATCCTCCTGAACGGCACCTGTTCGACGACGACGCGCCCCGCTTCGGTGCTGTAGCGATAGGCAGAGCCCTCGGCGTGAAACGCGATCCACCCGGAAATTTGCGAGCCTGTGCCCTTGAGCATGACGATGCCTGAGGGCGGCCCCTCGACTCGCCCCTTGAGGGCGAAATAGCCGTCCTCGAGGGTGAAGCTCTCCACCGCGACAGCGAGCTCTTGTTCGGGGTCGACCGGAAGCAGGAGCGTCGACGAGCTCTGGAGGTCGGCCTGCTCGATCGCCAGAAAGACGGCCGCGGCGGTGTCGAGCGTGAGCTTCCCCTCCGCGCTCGCCACGGCTGGGCTCGGCCCACCGAGCCTACCGGTCCACGTCCCGATGCGCGCGGCATGCCGCCCGCCTTGCTCCAGAGCACCCTCCGAACCTTCGGTATCACCGCAGCCCGCAGCTCCGAGTAGTGCCAACACCCAGCAGATCCGACTCCTGAGATGCATATGCTCCACGTTCTCCTTCAGGTACCACGGCACGCGCTGGTGCGCCTTTCACGTCTATTGGCCGCACTGTGCGGTTCCCATGGGCACCGAGGGTTCGTCGAGGTCGCCCTTTGGGCGTCGCATACTGTTCTCCCTCACCAGTCCTCCCCATGCCACACAGACTGGCGGCGGCGGGTTAGCCGGCAGGCATCCGAGGTGCCGGTCACAGCCGCGCGCTTGATAGCGCATCCGCCGTAGGAAGAAGATTCCGTCTTGCTCAATGGGGGCGGACTCACACGACGGGCAAATGCTTCGACTGTGTGAATGTCAGCGATTGGCCGCGCCATTCGTCGTAGGCGCTCTGCGTACGGGCGCATCCGAGCGGGCACGAATTGGCGCAGCTCTTACGCGTGTGGAACTGCTGAACCAGATCGCGGGTGCTGTACTCGAGCAGCGGCTTGGTAAAGAGACCGCGCGTCTGCGAGCACCAGTGTACGATCCCGAACTCGTCTACATACAGGTAGCGACTGCCGGCGCGGCAGCGGAAGGGGGCGGACCCGTCGCGCAGAATCCGATCGCGGTAGTCGCCAGCCTCGCGGAAGCGCCTGCTCCCGAGGGCCGCCTTCACCTGGGCAAACGCGGCAACCTCGCCTGCGCTGAGCTGCATCTGGCCCTTGCCGTTGTGAAGGACGAGCACACGTGGACTAAAGCCGAGCTCTTTGGCCACGGTGACGACCTGGAGGACCTCCTTCGGATGGGCGGCGCCGAGCACGGCGCTCAAGACCACCTTGAATTTCGCGTGCCGGGCGAGCAGTTCAAGCTTGGGGCGCAGCGGGCGCAACGCCTTGATCGTCGTTTCGTTGGGTTCGACGCCATCGACGCTGACCTGCAGTTCCATGAGCCCCGCTTCGTTGAGCGCCTGGATCTTCTCCGCGTTCATCAAGAACGCGTTCGAGATCATCATCACCTTGGTGAATCGCTGCTCGCGCGCGTAGGCCACGACCTGGAAAATGTCCGGATTGAGTAGCGGTTCGCCACCCGTAAACTCAAGGCTGAAGGTGCCGAGTTCCTTCAGCTTGTCGACGCGCTGCTTCAGGATCGGCAGCGCAACGGGGGCAGAGTCCTCGTCGAATTCGTTGCAGTAGCCGCACGTCAGGTTGCAGCGTCTGGTGACGACCATTTGTGCCAGAAATGGCGAATAGGCTAGTCGTGACAGTAGATGCATGAGCCGAGTCTCATGGATTATTGGGGCAGGAAGGCTACCACGGCCGATGCCCGTGTGTCTCGATTCATCGGTCGGGGGGCCAGGGCGAGGTCAGAGTGCCCAGGTCCAGCGCGCCTATTCCCTTGAGCTACGGCAGCACCGTGGCGCGAAGCGAACCGGTCGAGACCGTCGCGTTGGTCAATCTACAGCTCATGAGCCTCTCGAGTGACTAGTAGCCCCGAGATCTCGAGTGTTCCGAGCTGCTCAGGGTAGGCCGGGACGCTGAGGTCGAGGGCAAAGAGCGATTCATCGTTCCGTTGTCCCCAGCGATGCCGGCAGGCGAGCGACACCAGTGCCGGAGGGCCCCACATTGCCTGCGGGGCCCTGGCACGGATCACTTCCCGAAGTGCCCACCCTTCTCATCCATCACGGAGAGCCAAGGGCTTATCCCCGCTACTCGGCGAAGGTGAAGGACCTGGACTCGCCGTTGATCGTGCAGGTGAGATTGCGGACTGAGACCGTGCAGCCGGTGTTGTTGTCGATCTCGGTGCCGATCTCGAAACGTGTGATCCACAGGTCGGGCGAATAGCCCCTGGTGTTGACCAGGTAATCGAGGAAGGGCTTGATATCGAATTCCCCGTTGTAACTCGTTGATCCAGAGCCCGCCATGTCGCCCATGCGGAACTGGAAGTAGCGCCACTTGCCGTCCGCCCAAGTGTCACTCTGGTGACAGAGACCATAGGTGTTACCGCTGGAGGTCACGCTCTGGTTGTACGGAACGGGCGGGTTGTTGCCCGAGCTCGGCTCACCACACGCCCAACCGTTTTTCCAACCCCACCACGCCATGAGCTCGGCGTACACGCCGGGATTCGGCTGAAGGGGATCGCCTTGGCTGAGCCACATCTCGAAGTTCAGGTTCCAGGCGTTGGCATTGGTCAGGTTGATACTCAGGTTGTCGATCGTCAACACGGCGCTCTGGACGTCCTTGATCTGGATCGGCAACATGTCGGTGGAGGAAAAGTCAGGCGAGGTCGCCAGATCGCTGCCCGCACCAAAGGGGTGGACGCCGAACTCGATCTCCGGATAGTCAGGGTGCGCTCCACTGCTCGCGCCGTTCGTGCCCTGCGTGTCGCAGTTGGCGCGGTTGATAGTCCAGCCGACGGTGCTGTCCGAGTTGACATGAACGTCCAGGGCGGTGTCGCCACAACCGAGCTCGTCCGAGCCCCATTTGTTGGCGAGCACTCGGAAGTCACCGAGATTCAGATACTCGTTGGACCCGTTCTTGGAGTCGCCGGGACTCGCGAGGCCGATCCCGTTCTGGTCCACCGCGGGTGTCCCGCCCGTGGCCTCGCTGCTGCCGCCTTCGCCGGTCGTGGTGCCACCCGTGGACGTGGTGCCACCCGTGGGCGAAGTGCCGCCCGTGGGCGAAGTGCCGCCTGTGGGCGAAGTGCCGCCCATGGACGTGGTGCCGCCTGTGGGCGAGGTGCCACCCGTGGGCATGCTGCCACCCGTGGATGGGATGCCGCCCGTGGATGGGATGCCGCCCGTGGATGGGATGCCGCCCGTGGATGGGATGCCGCCCGTGGATGGGGTGCCCCCCGTGGGCGTGGTGCCACCGGTGGACGTCATGCCCCCCGTGGGCGTGGTCCCACCAGTCGAGGTGCCGCCGGTTGAGATGGCGCCACCCGTGGTTGTGGTGCCACCGGTCAGGCTCGTGCCGCTCCCGCCGGAACCGCCCGACGTCGACCCGCCCGAACCAGTGAGGCTCGAACCGCCAGTGGAGCTCGAACTGCCACCGGTCGCAAGACCAACGGCCCCTCCAGTGGCGTCGCCTGAAGACGACTGTGAGTCGCCGCAGTTGGTAAGCGTGAACAACGCCGCGAGGGAGGCGCTGAAGCGGAACAGTCTCGACGTAGGCATTGGCTCTCCTGAAAGTAACGGTTAGGGCTCCGACGCAGCGGGTCGAGAGCAAGTGGTATTCCTGCGGATGATAGCGCCTGTTTCAGCGGCGCACGGGACGAATTTGCGCGGCTCTCCCGAGCAGTATCCAGGCTACCCGCCTCTCGCTCGGAAATCACAGCCAGCTTGGCCGGCTCCGCTCCTGACGGACCCTTGAAGTGCCGGCGCTAGAATCTTCCATCTCGACTGCGCCGCTGCCCGGAACCGACCGCATTTCTTCGCCCCCTTGCGCTGCTGCTCTGAGTTCGCCCGTGCATCACTTTTCCTGCGCAACCCCGACGCAACGGTCATTAGCACATTCTGCCCCGCGACGGCGTCACCGTTGCCAATGAGCCATCACTGCGTTTTTTGCCTTTGCCGATTTTGCCTTTACCGACTCCGACGCGCGCCGAGGTCGCCGACATGGCCCCGCCCACAGCCGACCGTATCGAGAAAAATTTGCGCGTTTACGGCACGTGCCGACACATTCCTACTCGGACCTGCTCCAGAGGCGCCGAGACCGTGGCGCAGCGCGCCGGGCGGCCTCCAGGACATCTCCTGCAGGTGGGCCTCGTCGGCCATGCTGTGGCGCCGTGGCAACCTCAAACTCGACGGCAGTACACCTCATTTCGCTATTCACCCTGCTCGCGGGAGGGTGTTCGGGCGATGGCGGGAAGGCGGATGACTCCGTGGACGAATCCGGGCAGCCCCCGGGGCAGGCAGGCGGCGCGACGAGCGGCGGTGGGGATTCGACGACGCCGGTCGGCCCAGCTGACGAGTCCCCGAGCTACGTCCCCACCGATTGCAGCAATGCCGAGGAGGATGGGTACTCGATCCTCGAGGATCCCACGTGGGACGCCTATCAGATCCGGAAAGTCGGAGATATCACCTTCACTAGGTACGAGAGGAACGCTTCGGGTGAAGAAGCTGTCGTCACCGAAGACTACCAAGTCGTTACCGCCTTCCCAAAGCGCTACCTGCTGTCCCAGGTCCACGCGGGCCGGGACTTCCCCATCGAAGAGAGGGACGGGTACTACGTCGTCGACAGTGACTACGAACTGCCGAACATCCCCTGCGTCACGGACGACGTGATCTACGCGCCGATCGTTTCGGGGTTCTCCGAGCCCACAGTGACCGAACGCGGTCAGAACGAGGGATGGCCCATCCAAGAGGACATCGCCGAAGAGGTCGCGCTCTACCAGGGAAAGAGCAAGAGGTGGGTCTACACCACGTGGCCCGGATACCGATACGGGTACTGGTTCAGGGATGCGGAGGGTGGCATCCGCCCGACGTGGCTATTCGCTGCGGACAGTGACCAGGTCACCTTCGAGAAGTACTCCCCGGCGAACACGGCGTGGCCCGAAGGGGCCTACAACGACATACCCTATGGGCTCCACATCGATGATGCTGGGAGAGTGTATGTCCCAAAGCGCCAGCCCATCGAGTTTCCCCAGCGGGATGGCCAGGCGCCACCGCCCGAAGAGCTCAAGCTCGCCTACAAGGACTGGGACAGCGAACTCCGCTGTGTCGTCATCAACCGCTCGAGTGCCATCGTCGCGAGCAGCAGGACGATCTGGCCAGGCGGGAGCGAGGCCTACTACCCCGCAGAATCCTTCCTGCCGGGCTATGCCGTGATCGGGCAGGATAGTGACGGATACTGGGGACTCAAGGGCCGAGAAACCGACGAGGCAGCGTGGTGGGCTGGCGACGACTGCGTGAACGGCGCCTGCTCGGGGCAATCGCGGATGCCCTACCGGAATGGATGCAGAATCGACGGCTACGACTTCGGCCAGGGTGACGGATTCAACTGGCTAGAGCTGAAGGATCACATGGTCGAGCTTGGGGTGATCATCCCGCGGGAACAGCTCTATCGCCTCAAGATCTACCTTCAGGAGAGCGCTGACGAACCCGCGCGCATGCTCGCCGAACTCTACTACGAACAGGACTCCGAAGGCAGATGGCAGCCCAAGCTCAATCCCGGCACGCACACGTACAACCTGACGGGCGGGAACAACCCGCGCTACATCATCAACGGTCACATCTGGCCGGGGCAGCGGGTGATCGGGGTTATCGAAGACCTGTAACCCCCCGGACGCCGATCCTGGTACCTGCTCGACGAGGATGACGAGGGCCACTTCCGACTTCCGACCCATACGGCGACAACGAGCAATCCGACGACCCATACGACGGCAACGAAGATCGTCGTTCCGGCTAATCCCGCAGCAGCTGACATCGCAGGGTCCAGAGCTCGTGGCGAGGCTGGGTTTCCGGATCGTGAGAACGGTAGAACCGTTGCTCGAGGTCCGTTTTGCATCTCGACGAACGGTCCAACCGTTGTCGCGAGGTCGTGAGCGATGCTCGGCAACGGCTCCACCGTTGCCTCGAACAGAGAGCGGTCAGGGGAATGACTATCGAGCGAGGGCTCTCGTCTGTCTTGCTGTCGCGTTTGGTAACCTAACAGGAGGGACTGTTTGCCAGCATTTGGTGCGCCGGTCGTTTCATCTTCGCGGGTCCGACCCACGGCAGCGGCACCGGCAGAAGCAGCGACACCGGCAGCAGTGCAAGCACGCGGACGCGCGAGCAAACCAACACCGCTGTGGCTTCTTGCTGTCACGCCGCGTACGCCCCACCCCGTTGTCCTCATGGCCAAGACGAGGCGCCTTCGCGCAGTCGACCGGGGAGTTCGGGAGGTGGGACGTTGTCTGTCCGAACTCGAGATGACGCGAGTGGAAGGAGTGCTACGGTGCGCGGCCGGTTCGGCGGAGGTGCCAATGCCCGACAAGAAATGGAAGCTGGTTGGACTCGACAAGGCGCTCGAGGGCGTTTCGCCCGAAGACCGCGCCAGTGTTGTGGCGGAAATCCAGGAGGTGCTGCGAGACTTCGACCCAGAAAACGCTCCGGGAGAGCGCGTGGTTCGACTCGATCCGGGAACCCGCGTGTGTCCAAGCTGCGGCGGTCCACTGGTGGAATTGGCGCTTCTGCCGCGCCCGAACGACGACCCCAACCATGAGTTGATCCTGGAGTGCGAAAGCTGTGACGGGACTTTCTCTGAACTCGTCGAGCAGGTACCCAGCTGAATCAACCCTCGAACAGTGGAAGGAGTGGAGTGGCGTGGCACTCGTGCATTGGTCGATCCGCTGGCTCGCCTCGCCACCGGGCTGCGTGGGGTACACGGGTAGCCCGCGCGCAACGGATCGCGGGGATGCGTCAGCAGACGGCACACCTGGTGCCGGACGACTCGCCAATCGTCCAGGCGTCTTGGCGGCCGCGGCCGCCGGAAAGGGCACTCCCGAGCGCTTCGGGATCGGAAGTTTTCGGACCAATCGGAATGGGGTACTCGGACGCGTGGGCACGAACCTGGCGTCTTCATAGGAGGGCTCGATTGGGCTAGCCTTGGACGCCGTGGCATCCAAGAAGAAAACAGCGGAACCGCGCGACGTGTCGGCAGAGGATCTCGAGCTGGCAGTCCGTGCGCTCATCGACCGTTCATCGGGTCTGGCTGGCACCGATTTCAAGAAGGAGCTGGGTAAGGCCTGGAAGGGGTGGGAACGGCAGGCACTGGATGTCGCAGGAGAGCTCGCCGCCAAGCGCCAGATCCACCGCTGGAGCAGCCCGCGAAAGGTTCGGTTCTTCCGCGTAGATCCGGTGGCAACGCTCAGCCGCGTGGTCAGTGAGCTCCTTGCCACCGGTCCACTCTCCGAAGCCGATCTCAAGAAGCGGGTGGAAGCCGTGGGCCGGGGCCTGGGTGACGTGCTCAAGGAATGGCTCAAGGCGGCCCAGGCGCGCGGAGAGATCCACCTGCAGGCCCCGGTTCGGGGCTCCAAGGTCAAGCGATTCAGCCTCGAACCGGATGTTGGGCTGCTCTTGAAGAAGGTCCTGCTGGAGCTCCGAAAAGCCATGGCTTCGCCGCTCGGCAGTCGAGTCGATCGGACGCGGGTCCTCGAGGCGTTGGCGACCGAGCTGGGCGTGGCCCCAAGTGCCGTTGCAAGGAGTGTGTCCAGCATCCCCGCCAGTGCAGCAACGGTAGACCGCGACGTGGTGCTGCGCGCCGTTGCCGATCTGGCCGCGGAACACGAGTCGCAGGGGTTGCTCCTGATCCGAGAACTGCGGGCGCGGGCGGCATTGGCCAAGGACCAGTTCGATCGGGTGGTGCTGGCGCTGGCGTCTGACGGCGTAGTAACCCTGCATCACCACGATTTTCCGGAGTCACTCTCGGCGGGCGAGCGGGCGGAGCTGGTGAGCGATCCCCAGGGGACGCACTACGTAGGCATCGCGTACAGGAGAAACCGATGATCGAGCTCGCTGCGCTGCCGAATCCGTTTCGAGACACGATTGTTCAAGACGCATGGCAGTCGCCCGCCGACGTCCCGGAGATCCACGCCGACGTCTTCCGCGCTTGCCTGGCTGGCATCGATTCCGCGGCGCGGGGGGTCCCCGATTCCCTCCTCATTCTGGGGCCTGCCGGATCCGGAAAGACGCACCTGCTGACCCGCGTCCAGCGGCATCTCGCCAAGACGGCGGCCAGTGCCCCGGATCGGGCAATGCACTGCGTGTTCGTCTTCGTGCGGCTCCAAACCACACCCAGCATGATCTGGCAACACTTACGGCGGCGCTTGGCGACGGATCTCATGCGTCGGGATCAGGGGGTCACGCAGCTGCAACGACTCGTCGCTCATCAGATGAGCGCACGAGGAACCTTCTCCCCGCGCGCCCAGGTGATGGCCCTCCGCGTGCTCGGCACCGCCGACCAGGAGACCCTCACCGCCCACCTCACCCAAGTGTCGCAGGATCTGGCGCTCCCACGCGATCTTCGGGTCGTGCTCGAGCATCTGGTGTGCGGTCGGTTGGTTCGCGATGCCTCGGGGTGGCTCGCGGGGGAGAGCCTGCCAGATTCGGCGCTCGCCGAGCTGGGCGTGGCGTCGAATCTGGAGGAGGATCGCGAGGAGGCGGCACGCGAGCTGGTGACGGCGCTGTGTCGCCTGGCAGGGGAAACCTTGCCCATCGTCTTCTGTTTCGACCAGGTGGAGGCCATGCAACGTTCCCGCGAGGATCGCGAGGCCTTCTACCGCTTCGGTCGGATGGCGGCCGATCTCTGCGATGCCGATCGCAACGTCTTCCTCATCACCTGCATCCAGAGCGCGGTTCTGGAAGCCCTCCGCGCATCGATCCGCGATGCAGACCGGGACCGAATGGCCAAGCGCGAGATCTCCCTCGACCCGCTGTCCCCGGCTCAGGTGGAGAAGCTGGTAAGCGCGCGGCTCGATCTGGTTCCAGAACTCGCTGCCAGCTCCGAAGAAGCTTTCTACCCATTCAGAAACGGCTACGTTCAGAGGCTTGCGACCCTCACCCCCTGCGTACCGCGACACGTCCTCAACGCTGCTGCCCACGAGTTCGAAGCGCTCCAATGTGGCAAGCGGAGCCCCGTGCAAGAGACCCCCGCCTTGCTCGCCAAGGACTATGAAGAGCGCGCGGCTCGAATCCGCCACAGCTCGGAGCCCTATGACACGAAACGGATCCTACTCCAGGGGCTCGAGCCGTTGGCCGTGATCGGTGCGGTCACATTCCGCGAACGCGATCTCGGGTCAGCGGATTTCGTGCTGGCGGGCGAGCGAGAGGTCTTCGTGGAGATCCGAGACGAGGCGGACGGTCGGAGCCTCGGGCCACGGCTCCGGAGGCTGCTCGCGAATACCCCCCGACAGGATGGGGCGCGCACCGTGATCGTGCGGGACCCGCGGCTCCCCATCTCCAAGCAGGCTGTGAAGACGCGCGAGTACCTGCAGGCGCTCCAGACCCGCGGCGTCCCAGTCGTGGAACCGACGGTGGAGGCGCTAGCAGCGCTCGCGGCGCTGAGCGAGATCCTGGCTGACGCCAAGTCCGGGGATCTGGCGTGCGACGGCGCTCCCGTCTCGGGAAGCGACGTGCTGCAATGGCTGCGGGGGCTCCGGTCAGACCTCTCGGTCGAGCCGGTGCGGGAACTCCTGTCGGCGCTCCTTCGGGAACCGGACCACGCTGCAGGGCGACTCGATCAAGACCTTGCCGAGGTCGCTAGCCGAGAGCGCGTGCTTCGCGTCACGGACGTCGCGTCCCAGCTCGAAGTGCCGGTCGAGAGCCTCCTGGAGATCGCTCGCAAGCGTGCGGATCGGTTCCTGCTCTTGGAGGGCCCACCCGAGGTGCTCGTGGACGTCGCTGGCGTTGCTCCCGAGGCAGAGGGCTGAGAATGACCATCGAGCTGCCGGTTCGAGTCGTCCGAGAGGCCCTGCGGCGCGCTGCAGGCCCCCAGGCGAGCGGGAATGGAGAGCCCGCCACCCTACTCCTCGGGAGCCTCTTTCATAGAACCTTCCAAGAACTCCTGGCGCGGCAGACCGCGGCGGAGCGGGCAACCGAAACGGGCTCGGGCGGCGAAAGACCAAAATCTGTGGCGCGTGGGTGGATCTCGAGGTCGAAGGTTCTGGGCGCTTTGCCCGAGGCAGGGTTTCGAGATACGGTGCTTGTTCTTGAACTTGAACTCCCCACCCATGCAACCTCATCGTACCTCCCGCCGCCTGCCCACCTCTGTCATGAGGCGACACGCGCGCCTGCCCTACTCGAGCCCCTTGGTTGCCCTGGGCGTTCTGCTGCTCGCATGGCCATCCGCGGTGCTGGCCCAGACGGGCACCGAACCCCAAGGAACCAGCTCGGCCGTACCCGGCGACGCCCCCCCTTCCGCGCCGTCGGATTCGTCGTCCCCCAGGCAAGACACGGCAGGGTCTGCTCCGTCTGAGCCGGCCCCGCCGACTGCAGCAGCAACGCCCGCCGACCCGGCCCCGCCAACACCGACGGAGGAGACTGCCCCAACCGACGGCGCTGCAGCCACAGAAACGGCCACACCCATCGCGGAGCCCGCCGTGGCGACCGCAGCAAACGTCGACTGGGAGGCGGCGCTACAGGCCGCCCGGGTCGACCTCATCGAAGGTCGATTCGCATCGGCAGTCAATCGGCTCAAGCCCCTAGTAAGGTCGGCTCCCAGCCCCGTCGAGCGCGCACGCGCAGAAGAGCTCCTCCAGCTGTCGCATGAGTGGCTCGAGCGCGAAGTGGTGGTGGTGGTGCAGCAAGAGCTCGCCGGAACCGATTTGGAGTCGCGTCGTTCGGATCTCCGCACTTCCGACGAGATCGGCGTTTTGTATCTGTCATCCATCGTGTACGGTCTGGGTACAGGGCTCCTCATTGACTTGCATGCGGAGCCGGACAGCGTTGCAGGTGCCATCCTGCCGCCGCTGCTCGCTGCCGGAGCCGCAGCAGGCGGCGTCGCGGTGATGGATAGTGGGACGGGCCTTCGCTATGGCACAGCGCAGTCGATCTCGACGGGCATGTCCGTCGGCTTCTGCCAAGGCCTGGCGTGGGGAACCTACTTCCAGGCCACCTCGTCGTATAGCGATCAGATGGAAGAGGAGACCTACGCCACGATGCTCTGGGGAACCGCGACCGCCGGAGCAGTCGCTGGTGGGGTGATTGGCTCGGTCAACTCGACGACGCCGGGTCGAGCCGCATTCGTCGGCTCGGCAACACTATGGCCCGCGGTGGTGTTTGGGCTCGGGGCGGGGGGGCTCAACGCCGACGACGAGTATCGGGACGACAACGCCCTATTGGCATCGGCGTTCGGAGCGTCCATCGGCACGCTCGGCGGCGTCTTGGCCGCTGGGGAGGTCTCGCCCACCACGGCGCGCGTACGCTTCCTCGACCTGGGGGCAATCGGTGGCGGCCTTGCCGTTGGGGGCCTGGCAATGGCGATCCGCGGAGAAGACACCGAGGACGGGTCCGAAATCTTCCTCGCAACGGATCTGGGCATTGTGGCAGGGCTCGGCCTCGCGTGGTGGCTCACCGACGACATGCCTCGCGACCTCGGCGCGAAGAAGCGTCAGACGGGCAAGGCGACCATCACGCCCAGCGTGATGCCGCAACTGGGCGGCATGGGACTAGGCGCCGTTGGGACTTTCTGAACAAGTCCAGCTAGAGGCAGCAGCATCCGCGGATGCATCCGAAAACCAGAGCCACGACGTTCTGGACTCGGCCTGTGGCTGGCGCCTGGTGGCTGCTGGGTTGGGCGTGGGCTCCGCCTTTGCACTGACAGCAAGCGGAGTCCTGCACTTCTGTGGCCAAAGACACCAGCTACGCGGGCACGTTCGACGAGTGATGCAGGGGCCTGGCGTGGTCGCTTCGGGCACCCATCGTTGGCCAGAGGCGAGGTCGCGAGCGCAGGGATGGTCCTGACTGGACGTGGCCATGACCGTCAGTACTGCACCTCTCCCGGAATTCGAACGTCCTCGATGGCCAGAGCGCGCTCGACCTCTTGCTCGATGTAGAGGGCCTGGTTCAGTGCGGTCAGCCCCGACACGAGTGCGAGACTCGAGCCGTTCGCGAGGTTCGCGTGCACCTCCCAGGTAGTGCGGGTACCGTTCTTGGTGTTCGTGACTTTGTCCATACAGTAGAGCTGCGTCACCTGGTTCGCATCAAGCGTCCGATTCCCAGCCCATGGCAACGGTCCGTGACGGACGCTGAGTGCCTCCGACGTGACCGCGATGGTGGTGCGGTTGATGAGGCCCGCCAGAGCACGGTAACCAATGCCAATCCCCACCGCGACGTGCCCAATGGGGAAGACCACCATGATCCACGGGACGTTCGGCATGAGCAACACGGCCGAGTACCAGAAGACCAGAAACGCGTTCCAGACAACGGCAAAGAAAAGCAAGGCGAGATCCGCAACCGGATTGAACCAACGGCGCACCAGGGTCACGCTCGAGCGGGGGCACTGCGCGCCGTTGCCGTAACCCACCCCAAAGAAGCCACCGTTCGGGCCACGGACAACGCGAAATCCTTCGGGCATGGCCACTTCGTGGCGTTGCGGGCGTTGCGAACGCGCCACGTCGATGCCCGAAACTTCACCCCGAGACGCCTCCAGCTGCGCCGTAAGGTCGAAAACGGCGTTGCACCGCCGGCACTTGGCCACGAGGTGCTCCAGGTTGATATCGTCAGCGGGAATCGGTACCCCGCAACGCTTGCAGGAGACGTCCATTGAGGGGACCAAACCGTACTCCAGATGCGCCCCCCTGTCACGGCAAAGAGCCGAGAGTAGCCCCTCCGCGGACACCGCCCATTTCGTCCACTGCGAGAGGCTCCGCGGTCACGGTTGGCTCGCTCCCCCCCGAGGAAGCAGGCCTGGAGCACACCGCCAGGGCGCCGACGTTGCTCGATGTCCTATCGCCACGAGGCGAGCAGGTCGGTGCCCGTTCGCCCGTTCTCGGCAGTCAGCACCGTATACCCACCCCTCGACGACTACGCGTCGTCGAACACCTCCAGGACCAGCGATGCATGACCAACATCGGCAGCCAGAGCGTAGTAGCTCGCCCGGATGGACTCCGGAGCCGGAACCGCGAGATCCGCCATCGAGAAGGCGCCGAATCGAGCGCTGCCCGAGATTGCAGTGGCGACCGTGGCGCCGGGAACCTGGTAGGTGATGCAGGCTCCGTTGCGGCAGTATGGTCCTTCGTTGCCTGGCTGGAGAGAGAGAACGTAGGGAGACTCCTCGTATTCCTTCCTAGTCCGGGAAGGGTGGACCTTCCCGATATGACGAGGTGATCCCCGGCGGCTAGGCCCGTCGCGCACAGCGTTCCCACCAAGGCGAGCGACCACGCAGAAGGGCCTGTGCTAGCAAGGCTCAGAACGACGTGCCGCAGTCGTGGCGGTTGGTTGTGTGGCCCGCCGCTTCCCGTCTTCAGACGAGGGCACAGCGACGGCACGGGGGCGGCATTCAGATCTGGACGTTGGTCGTGGGGGATGGCTGACTCCGCGAGCGGACTCGCACGGCCCGAGCTTGGCGGCCTGGTTTGTAACCCCGTCTTGCCGAGGACTGCCATTCCACCCGCACGGCCGGTCGCCGCAGTGAGACTGACACCCCCCATGTGGTCCTTCGCGAAGTCCGTTGCCGGGTGTGCCAGGTCGAACGCGGAAAGGGTGAGCCAGAGTGGTATCCTCCTCGCCCGCATGCCCACTGCGCCCGGGCCCGCTGAATCGCGACTCCGCAGGGTCCTGCTGGAGTTGACCTTTACAGAAACCTGGAGCTCTAGCCTAGGCGATGGCGAGACTCGAAGACGAGCGGCTATTCTTCCAAGAGCCTGACATCGACGAGCGGCGTACCGTCGGTGCAGCAGCCCAACACCTCCTGGTCTGGGGCCAACTACCAGCTTGGATGGTCGTTGACGACGAACTACGGACCCTGCTGCGAAGCTTCGATGGGCTGCGCTCGGTTCGGGATCTCTTGCAGCAGCATGCCCGTCGCGAGCGGCGACGGTTCCAGCAGGTTGTGAGTGAGGCCCTGCCCATTCTGGAGGACCTCTACCGCAGAAGGATCCTTTCTCGGGTCCGGCGTGTGCCGCCTCCCGAGCAAGAGCGGACGCGCATCGCCAGCGTGACGGTGAATCTGACGAATCGCTGCAATCTCAACTGCCCCTTCTGCTACAACGCTCGCCGCCCAGGCGCCGAGCTCGAGATCGGTCGTATCATGGATGGAATCGGACGCGACCGGGACATGCTGACAGATGATGCGTCCTTCATCGTGCTGGGTGGAGAGCCGTTCTTGGAGCTCGACCGGCTGTGCGAAGCGATAGCGCGTGCAGAAGGCATTTTCTCATCTCCCACGCTGGTATCGACCAACGGAACGCTCTTGGATGAATCGAGCGTGGCTCGGCTTCGGAAGCATCGAGTGCAGGTTCAGGTATCACTCGACAGTCCCCATTCCGAAGGCCATGATGCGATTCGCGGTCACGGAGTCTACACACGTGTCCTCTCCAGCATTCGATTACTGAAGGAGGCTGGCGTTTATACCATACTGAGCTTGGTATACACGCGTCGGTCCATCGAGGATCTGGAGGCCTATCTTGACCTGGCGCTCGAACTCGGAGTCGACGAGGCACGCTTCATCCCACTTCGCATGATTGGCGGAGGCCTCGGCAACCGAGAGCTCCAACCCAATCAGCTCGAGGCACTCGAGCGGGTGCTCGACATACTGGGGCGGCGACCCGAGTTGAAACGCCTTCTGGCGCGGGACTACTTTTCAATCCTTGCAGCGATGTTCCACTCTTCCACCCCCCGCACCAGCTGCGGCCTGGGCAGGAAGGTGGTGTTCATCGATGCAGACGGGAGCGTCTACCTCTGCCCCAACCATGTGCGGCCCGATCAGTGCGCAGGCAACCTGCGGGACCAAGGTCTACGCGAGCTCGTGCTGGAGTCGGCCGTCTTCTGCTCGGCCCGCGAGCGCTACAATGTCGTCCACTACCAGCGCTGTCGCAGCTGTACGTTCCGCTACTGGTGCGCCGGTGACTGCCGCGGCGAGGTGCTAGCACTCGGCGGCGAGGGCACGGAGCCCTCACCGCACTGCGAGGAGCTGCGCAAGGTGTATCTTCGGATCCTATGGCTCATTGCAGGCGAACAGAGCCCGTTCGGACACCAGGCAAAACTGGCAGGTGGTGGGAATACAGTGGACTCCTTCAGGTGAGCACAACGCGCCGCCCTCATCCTCGCACACGCGCCGCCCTCGTCGTCGCACGCGCGACATCGGTCAGACCCCACCACCCATTGTCATTGAAGCGACCTCTCACAGGAGTGCTACTTACCACGCCTGGCGCCGCGTAGCGCATCGGCAACTGCCTTCGCCAGCTCGACGCGGCGAAATGGCTTGTTGACGAAGGCCGCAGGACTGAGCTCGCGCAAGGCAACCAGGTCGTCCTCCTTGGAGAAGCCCGAACAGATGATCACGGGCACACCAGCGTCGATCTCTCGGATCCTCTTGAACGCGTCGCGCCCACCCATCACGGGCATAATCATGTCGAGAACCACCAAATCGATGTCCTGTCGCCGCGAGGCGAGCAGGTCGGTGCCCGTTCGCCCGTTCTCGGCAGTCAGCACCGTATACCCAAGCCCTTCGAGGAGCGCCTTGGCGGTGACTCGGATGAGCTCCTCGTCGTCGATCACGAGGAGGGTGCCGCTCCCGCGCTCTAGCGAGGTTTCCGGTGGTATGATGACGCGATCGCCCGGAGCAACCGGCAAGTACACGTGAAAGACCGTACCCCGCCCCACTTCCGAGTGCACCGTAATTGCCCCGCGGTGATCGCGAACCGTTCCGTACACCGTTGAAAGCCCGAGCCCTGTCCCCTGCCCCTGAGGTTTGGTGGAGAAGAAGGGGTCGAACACGTGTAACACGGTCTCGGGCGGCATACCGCAGCCAGTGTCTCGCACCTCGATCTGAACGTAGTCGCCGGCCTCGATCCCGAATGGGGATCGCTTGCAGTAGCCTTCATCGAGCGAGGTATTGGAGACAACGACAGTGAGCGTGCCGCCTTCCGGCATGGCATGCCCCGCGTTGATCCCCATGTTCATCAAAGCATTCTGCAGAAGCGCATCATCTCCGACCACCAGGGTACGGGCTGCCTGCAAATCGGAGACGATCTCGATGCGTTTATCGAGGGTCCTTCGAAGAATCGCGACGGCATCCTCGACGACGGAGGCAACGTCCACGACCGAGCTCACTTTCGTCCCCCGCCGTGAGAAGGTGAGCAGCTGCTTGGTCAGCGTTCCCGCTCGCTCGGCCGCGGTCAGAATCATGCCGACGCTCTCCCTCCGCTCCTCCTCCGTCAGGTCCTCTTCCTTGAGCAGTTCCGCGGCACCGATGATTGCGGAAAGCGAGTTATTGAAGTCGTGGGCGACACCGCCAGCCAGCTGCCCCACGGCCTCGAGCTTCTGCCTCTGGTGAAGCAGTTCCGCAAGTCGTTTCTGTTCCGTAACGTCGACGGAGAAACCACTCATATGCGTCTCGCCGCGCTCGGAGTAGATCGAGAGGGAGAGCCACTTGGAGGTGCCGCCACGCAGGGGAACTCCGACTTCGTACCCTTGGACGTGCCCGGTTCGCGTAAAGACCTCCATGAATGCCGCATAGGCCGCTTGGTTGGCCCGCATGCCGAAGTCTCCCCCGTAGTCGCGATTCAACTCCGCCAGGGATCCGCACTCGAATTGCTCGAGCAACCCGCGGTTGACGTAGCTGAAAGGACCGCCTATCTCCCGGCGGAAGATCCCGAGGGGTGCGTCCTCGACGATGTGACGATACCGTTCTTCGCTCTGCTCGAGCGCCAGGCTCATCTGCCTCTGTTCGGTGACGTCGCGTCCAAACGCCGCCACGGCGGCGCGCCGCTCCTCGCGCTCCACCGGAGTGAACCGTATCTCAATCGTCCGCCCCAGGGTCTCAGCAGCCCACTGGCGCGCGAAGGCGCCGGTCTGCATCGCCCGCACGGCGTCGCTGCGCCACCGAGCAGCAACCTCCGGGGAAAGCGCAAGCTCCGAGGGCGTCACCCCGACTTCGAGCGTCACCCCGTATTCGGCGCGTATCGTGTCCGTGAACGCACGGTTTTGGGCGAGCAGCCTCCCGGTACCCACTTCTACCACCCAGATCAGGTCTCCCGTGCTATCCAGCACCGCCCGCAAGAGAGATTCTGACTCCAGCCGCGCCGACTGCGCCGTCTGGAGCTCGGTGATATCGTGTCCCTCGGCAATCAGGTGGACGATTCTGCCGTCAGCGTCGCGGAGCGGAGTGAGCGAGAAGTCGACTTGACGGCTTTCGCCGGAGGGGTCGTGCAGGATGGTCAAGAACTGCGCGCTTTCCCCCTCCGCAGCGCGCTCCCTGGCAGCCCTGAGCTTCCCTTGCTCGTCGACGGAATGCTCCCACCATGGAAGCTCGCAGAAGGGGCGGTCGGCAACGGCCTCGAGCGAAGCCCCGAGCAGTTCGAGCGATCGGCGGTTCGCGAACTCGAGCTCGCCCTCCGGTGAGACCAAGCAGAAGTAGTGCTGTGCATTCTCGAACGCGGCCAGCAGCAGGGCCTCACTCCGTCGGAGATCCCCTACCGAACTGGCAACTTGCACCGCCATGGCATTGAAGGTTGCCGCGAGACCGCTGAGTTCATCGTGCCCGGAAACAACGCATCTTGTCTCATAATCACCGGAGGAAAACGCCTCGGTAGCAGCCTTGAGCCGCTGGATTGGCGCGACCACGATCCGCCGAATCAACAGAAACGAGAGTAGAACCGCGAGCCCAATCGCGAGCACGATTTCCACCGTCAAATCCACGATTCTTTGTCGCACTTCGGCTCCGATCACTTTGAGCGGGACGCTCGAGACGACCGACCACGTGGCCTCGGCATTACCTATGCGAATTGGGCTGGTCGCGTAGAGTGCCTCGCCGCGCTCGAAGGATGTGCTCGCGGAATCACTGCCCAGGGTTGGTACCGCCAGGGAATCCCTGCTCTGTCTTCCGAGCAGCTCTGGGTGCGCCGTCGCCCCTGCGATCACGCCTCCAGCCGAGATCAAATAGAGTCTTCGCGCGTCACTGTGGAGCGACTCCTGGTCGGCGAGCCGCTGGAGGAGCGCAAGGGGACAGTCGACCCCGACGACGCCTTTGAACTCCCCGTTGACGAGTATGGGCACCACCAGGGATGTCACCAATGTCGACTGGCCGCGTAGTGCGTGGCGGTAAGGTTCGATGATGACCTCGCGCGCCGCCCTGCGCGCAATCGAGTAGTAATCTCCGGGGCCTGGGGCGTCGTACCCTTGGGACGGCTCGCACTGGATGGTGCCGTCTCCCGCGCGGCTCCAGCGTGGAATGAAGCGACCCGTCGCATCGTGGCACGGCGCCCCGACGTAGCGGGCGTCGTCACCGTCGAACGCATTCGGCTCCCACACCGTGTACACGTTGAGAAAGCTTGGGTGCGCCTCGAGGATCCGGCGCAGCTTTCGGCTGATGTTTGCGCGAGATCCCTTTGCTCCAGTTTCCGCCGTCGCAGCCAACCCGTGCGCCAGCGTTCGGGCCACATCCATCGCACTGGTCAGCGGCAACGTCAGGAGAGCCGCCTTGGTGCGTGCAATGGCCTCCATATTGAGACCAGCATTCTTCACGGCGTCGGCATGCACCGCCCGCGCAAAGCCGGCGATGAGCCACGCGCTCAGTGCCACGACGACAAGCCCAATCCATAGCGACAACCGGAGCTGGAGCGAGGAGAGACGCCTCATCGCAGCCTCCCCCGAGACGGGCGGTCACAGCCGAGTCGCTTCTCTGCTCGCCTCATCATCGTCATCCCGCTCGCGCCTTTGCAGCGCCAGCAAACGGAGTCGCCCCGGATCAAGGCTCTCGAACGACGATCCTCAGCCAGTGGCCCGAAGAATGCAAGGAAACAAGGGTGGCCCAACGCCTCTGGAATCCAGCCCTCCCCACCGCCGCTGCGTCAGGAATCCAACGGTCGATGCGCACTGAAGTCGCTGCGTCTTGCTCCGCTCTCCCTACGCGAGGGCGCGCCAGCGCCTTCACCGGCCGGACGCCACTCCCTCCGCGTTGACTCTGCCGACAGCTTCTTCACCATCTCGACCAAAGACGAGTAGCGAAGGGCAAGCGACGGATGAGCACCGGAGGAATCGTCCCGACGAAGGCACTCAGCCTAGACTCAACGTCATGGGCGGAAAAGCCGCCCGAACCTCCGACTCTGAACACGAAAACCGTTAGCATCCTGGGAAGTAGCTCTGCCTCGAGTTCGTGAAGGGCGCGCCACACCTCGAGCGCTGGTCTGCTACTGTCTTCGCCGTCGGCCATGACCGTGTCAGGTGAAGCGGAAGTGCGATCGGCGTATGACGTGGAAGGGCCAGAAGGTTTAGTGACGAGGGCGCCCGGACTCGCGAACGTTGGCAAGGGTACTTGGCAGCGGGTCCGCGCTGCGGCTTCTCTGGTCATCGCAGTGTCGCTGGCGGGATGCTCGCCCAACGACGGAAAGTCGGAGAAGGTGGGTGGGGCTCTACCCAAGGGCAATCGAGCTATTCCAACGCAAGCGCTGTCGGAACAATGCTCCCGCCTTGGTGGGAGTCTTAGTGTATACCTTGGCGAGCGGGTCGTAACCAAGCGGCCTCGAGACGTAGCTCAGCAGGAGACCAGTAAACGGATCTCCATGAGCTCGGACGCCGTTCCCATCTGCTCGGTCACGCGGCGCTCCGCCTCGCGCTCCAATTGCTCGACGCCAGGCCAGGCATCAGCCAGATACCGAAGCTCCTTGGACTCTCCGCCAAGTGTGGCGAGCACGAGCGGGAAGTCTGGATGGCCCCAGCGCGAAGATGATGCCAGCCCGTGCCGTGCTACTGGAACCTGAGGATGGCCAAACCACGACTCACTCGGCACTCACAAGTGCCACGGACCTCCCTTCACAAAGGAGCGATGGCGTTCGCATCCGCATGGCTCGCGTCCACGCATGACCCACAAGTGGTCGATTGCCGGCGGGGCAAGGATGGCACGCAACGTGCATTACCACGAAGGTGGCAGCAGCGAGGGACTGGTTCAGTCCGAGTCCCCTGCGCCGTCCACTCCGCGCGGCGATGCTAGGCCCCTCCTACATAGCCCCCTCCCGTTCTCGTATCGCCTGCGCCCCCCCAATTAGCCCCGATCGCCGCCCGGCGGTCGGGGCTGTTGTCTTGGCGAAATCGGGGGAACGGGATTTGGTACGTCCGGAAGACGAGGTCAACGGTCTTCGGGAAGCATCGCCCGCCGGACGCACCGGTCAAGCCGGTTCCCCGTGTTGCCTGGGATCCCGCTTGATACCCCCCCTTCGACTGAAGCCCGGATCTGAGCCACAATTTCCGAACGTGAGAGGGGGAAACGGGCATGGCAATGCATCGCGCCATTCGTAGAATCCAATCGTTTGCGGTTCTGGCACTCTGCTCGGCAGGCTGCGGGAACGAAGATCCTGGCCGAGGCGCCCCGCTGGAGGAGTCTTCGAGCCAACACGCTGCCGTGCAGGAGGAGTGTCGGACCGGTCCGGTACAGCTGCGCGTCCTCACCTACAACGCAGCGTTGGCACCGGGTTTCGAACCTTTGGCGCTCGAGCGGGCCCCAACGGTCATCGCTGCCCTGGCTGAAGCTGCCCCGGACATCGATGTGATGTGCGTCCAAGAGTTCTGGCTCGAAGAGCACTTCGGTGTGCTAGAGAGAAGCGTTGCCGAGCTCGGACTGGAGCACAGCCTTCGCATGGCGCCCAAGCCCGGTTCGGGTGGCTGCAGCGAGAGCGAGCTGCTGCCCCTGGCGGCCTGTCTCGCCGAGAGCTGTCCGGGAGCGACCGGAGAAGAGATGGTGGACTGCGCGGAGTCACACTGTGGACCTGAAGTCGAGGCGCTTTCTGGTGGATGCCTTGGCTGCATCATGAACCACCTCGATGCGTTCACCGAGTGCCTGGGGACCGGGGAGGCCCCGTCGGATCCGGCGGTCTATGGCGGCTCTTACGATGTCGGACTCTTGAGTCGCTGGCCACTGCTACGGTCGGACAACCGCGCGCTTTCGTCCTACTTCGTGCGTGCATCCGTGCTGTACGCTCGAATTGCCGTCCCGGGCTACGGTCCGCTCGACACGTATTGCACCCACCTCGGCTCGGCACTCGGGATCGTGCCGTACCGAGGGGCGTTTGGTTCTTGGGAGGGCGAGCATCTGCAACAGGTCGAGGAGGTACTGGAGTTCATCGAACAGACGAACCATGGCGCCCGTCCCCTGTTACTCCTCGGCGACTTCAACATGGGGCCTGAGGTCGGAGGAAATTCCGCGGTATGGGCTGACCAGTACCAGCTGGCAGTGGACGCTGGCCTCGACAATGCCTACGTTGCGCGCACCAATCCCCTCTGTACCACTTGCGCTGGAACCACCTTCCGGAGCGCCAGCGCGACGAACGAGATCATCGACCACATCTTCTCGAAGCGCCTTCCAACGTGGAACACGACCCATAAGAGGGTGTTCACCGAAACGGTGGAATTGGGCGAAGGGCTCCCGGCATTCAACCTGTCGGATCATTGGGGTCTCGAAGCCAGGTTTACCCTGCGGCACTCGCGACACTGGCGACATCATCGCTGAACTCGCGGGATTCTGGGACGGGATTCTGATGGCTCCCAGCGTTATTGGAGGCAGCGCTTCGCCAAGGAGCGAGCTCGACAACTGGGCACGGCTCCGTCAGTCTTCTCCCATGCAGTCTCATCCTACTGCGGCACCGATGCACCGTGGCCGCGCTCAGCACGACGCCGGCAGGAGCCTCCAGCGTGCGCTCAGCCTGGCGCAGCTCGGTACCGTGGCGTACGAGCAGGTCCCCTGCTGCCCAGCTCTCGCGGAAGACGTGGACTACTACTGGGTGATGAGCGCGGCTAGGCCGCTCGTCGATACCGTGGTCAGCCGCGGGATGAGTCGGGGCGCCACGGATCTCATCGTGCCGCTCGAAGGGCATTTCTGCGCTGGCGCGGAGCGGCACCTGTTCGGCGACTCGGAACCCCGTGGCTACCTCGTCGGCCCGCTCTCCGCACCAGCCTTCATCCGGTCCAACGGGAGGTGCACGGTGGTGGGTGCCCGATTTCGGCCCGGGCGTGCGCGAGACTACTTTCGGCTGCTCGCGAGCGAGCTCACAGATCACGTTCTCGCATTCGATGACCTCGTCGTTCCGGAGCAGCGCGCGCTCTCCGATGCGCTTCGCGAGCAGCGGTCGATGGAGGCCAGGCTCTCTGTTCTGGAACGGTTCCTCCTCGCGATGCAGCGCCGGGTGCGCGCCGAAGAGCAGCACCTAGCGCTGGCGCTGCAAATCATCGCAAGCCGGCGCGGCTGCGTGAAGGTCGATGACCTAGCCCGGGCCGTCGGAATCGGCGTTCGAAAACTCGAGCGCTCGTTCCAACAGGCGATCGGGCTGTCACCCAAGACGCAGTGCCGGGTTGCGCGCATCGAGTATGCAATCGAGCAGATTCCGTGCGGCAAGCCCCCCGACTGGCTCGATATCGTGCACCGATGCGGGTTCTACGACCAGGCGCACTTCATCCGTGAGTTTCGAGCCATCGTGGGCACGACACCCTCGGGTTTCGTCGAGGAGCGGGCTCAGGCGGCCGGAGCTCCGGTGAGCGCTGTCGCATCCGTACAATACGCCTGACGGTGGGTGATCCAGTCTTCGGGCGCGGCACTCTAGCTGTGCCGCAGGAGACCGTTGATGAGCCACCTAGTTTTGGATCGTTCTTCTTGCCGGCGCGATGGGGCGTGTACGCGCGTCTGTCCTTCGGGCCTCATTCGGACAGGCACGGACGGCTACCCGGAATCGGTTCCAGGCGCGGAGACGCGGTGCATCCGCTGCGGCCATTGCCTTGCCGTCTGTTCGTCCGGCGCTCTCGCGCTGGAACATGCGCGCGCCGACCAGCTGCCGCTTCTTGCTGCCGATTGGCGGCTTGGCCCTGAACGCGTGGGGCAGTTTTTGTCTGGCCGCCGCTCGATCCGCTCGTATCGGGAGGAGCCACTCGAGCGTTCGACGATTGCAGCGATGATCGGCATGGCTCAATACGCGCCGTCCGGCCACAACACGCAGCCGATTAGCTGGACCGTCGTCGAGAAGCGCTCCGATGTCCGGCGCATCGCCGAGGTAACTGCCGCGTGGATGCGCAGGGTGCTGGTGGAACGTCCGGCGCTTGCTCAGGGGAGCGGAATGCCACCGGTCATCGAAGCATGGGACTCCGGCATCGATCGGATCTGTCGGGACGCTCCCCATCTGATCGTTGCCCATGCCCCGAGCACCCTGGGTGGAGCGGGTCCGCTCTTCGGTGCGATCGCGATCAACTACCTGGAGCTTGCCGCGGTCTCATTGGGCGTCGGCACGTGCTGCGCGGGCTTCGTGGCCATGGCGGCAGGTGATTCGAAGGACGCACGCGAGCTGCTTGGGATCCCCGACGGGCAATCGTGTTGCGGAGTGGCAATGGCCGGGCACCCGGCGATCGCCTACCGTCGCGTGCCGCCGCGAAATGAGCCGCGTATCCAGTGGGCATGACATTCCGACTCCGCGAGAAGCTCGAGTGGGGAGCGCCGAGGGCGTTGCTCGTTCGAGCTTCGCCCGCTCGGGCTTCGGCAGCAAAACATGAATCATGAGCACTGCGGCTGGATACACCCCGCCAGTCGGCGATCACCGCGGCTCAGAGCCGATCCCGCCCTTCAGGGTCAGCACCGACTCCCCGAGGATCGGGGAAACAGGGCGAAGAGATCGTCCACGGTTTCGCGTCGCCGGATCAGTTCCGCGGATCCGTCCATGCAAATCAGAACTTCGGCGGCACGCGGGCGGGCGTTGTAGCTGGAGCTCATCGAGTAGCCGTAGGCGCCAGCGTCGTGAACCAGAACCGCGTCGCCAATCCGGGGCTCGGGCAGCGCCCGATCCCGGCCGAGAACATCACCCGTTTCACAGATGTTGCCCACGATGTGGACCGCCCGGGTCGGTCGTGCTCCCGCCGAGGCAGGGAGGAACTCGACCTCATGGTATGAGCCATACGCCATCGGTCGCATCAGGACGTTGAATCCGATATCCGTGCCCACGTAGAGCGCTTCACCCCTCGGCTTGGTCGCGACGGTACGCCCAAGAACCGCGCCACATTCGGCAACGACGTAGCGGCCCGGTTCCACACGAGCTTCGATCCGCGTAGATCGAGCAGCCGACCACTCCTCGAGGATGGCGTCGAGGGAGGCGCCGAGCGTGCGCAGGTCGAGCCGAGATTCCCCCTGGCGCCGACGATAGGGGATCCCGAAGCCGCCACCGAAGTCGACGAATTCGAGCCCTGGGAACTCCCCCGCAATGGTGAGCAATCGCTCCGCAGCAGCCAGGAACGCGCTGGGCTCGAGGTAGCCGGACCCGATGTGCTGATTGATGCCGACGAGCCTCAGCCGTGCCCGGGCGATCAGGGCGCGAGCGGCATCCGCTTCCTCGGGGAGAATCCCGAACTTCGTCGCAGCTCCTGCCGTCACGACCTTGGAGCAGTGGCCAGCGCCGACCCCTGGATTGAAGCGGAGTGCCACCGCCTCACCCGAGAACCGGGTCGCGAAACGCTCGAGCTGCGAGAGCGAATCCATGCTGCACGTGATCCCACGTTCGACAGCAAAATCGAACTCCTCGTCCCCCACGTTGTTGGGGATGAACAGGATTCGCTCTGGAGTGAAGCCCGCTGCCTCGAGGAGTCGGATCTCGCCCGGCGACATGGCGTCGGCATCGAGGCCCTCCTCAGCGACAATCGAAAGCAGGCGCAGGTTGCCATTCGCCTTGACCGAGTAAGAGGGACGGAAGGGACGATAGCGAAGCAGACCCAATAGCTCGCGGCAGCGCGCACGAAGCACACGCTCGTCGTAGACATAGAGCGGGCTCCCAAATCCCTCGAGGAGTTCGAGCGGCGTGTCATCGCCAAAGGCAAAACCGACGTCAGCCTCCCCTGTTTGACGATCTACCGAGGGATTGTCGACGCGAGTGTTCATGCTTGGCCTCCGGAAGTCTTGATGAGTTCAATCTCATCGGTGAGAGAATCCTTGATCAGAGCGACCAGCTGGGCGTTGGCGGAGTAGACGCAACAGCCGCCCGTTGCCGAGAGCTCACCGGTCAGCACGACGCTGCCATCCGCGATCAAGCGTACGCGGCCGCGTTCCTTTCGCCGCACATAGTGCTTGACACTGGGGATCTCCGGCCCTCTGGGGCCGATGATCACGACTTTGATGCCTCGACCCGCGGCTCGCACCAGTGCCGCGCTGACGACCTCGAGTTCCTCACGCGCCATCGACGCATAGACCCGATCGCACGCTCCATCCACCATGAGCACCATACGCTCGACGATGGCGTCGCGGCCCGACACGGTGAGGAAAGGTGACGGCGGAGCCTGCCTCGATGGGGCCGTGGCCAAGAAGGCTGCAGCCGTCGCTTCGAGACGCGCGCGCGCAATCGCCACAATCTCCTCGGGGGCGAGGGCAGAATAGGTGGAGGCCTCACCCTCGGACCGGTAGACAAAGCCCTTGTCGGCGAGGCTGGCCAGGGCATGGTAGGCGTTGGAGCGCGATATCCCGACCTGCCTGGCGGCCTCGTATCCGGACATGTCCCCACGAGCGAGCAGAGACTCGAGCACGAGCGCCTCCTGCCCGGTGAGGCCAAGCCCCTGGGCAGCATCCGCAAACCGGGGGGCGGACTTCATAGTGGTACCAATTAGTACCACCCACATCCCGTGTCAAGAAGGGCGGCGCCGACGTGACGATGGGCCGGCGGAGCCCCCCCCCCAGATTCGTCACCCCTGATCTAGCTACTGGTCGAGGACGCTTCCGGGCGACCGTAGCGAGCCCGCACAACTTCGATAATCGTCGGCAGGAGGGAGATGAAGATGATGGCGAAAATGATGATGTGGAAGTTGCGCTTCACCATCGGCAGATTGCCGAAGTAGAACCCCGCAAGCAGGAACGAGCTGACCCAGGCGATGCCGCCGGATATGTTGAAGACCGCGAATCGCCGGTACTGCATCTGGCCAATCCCGGCCACGAATGGCGCAAACGTGCGGATGATGGGCGCGAAACGAGCGATCACGATCGTCTTGCCGCCGTGCCGATCGTAGAATTCCTTGGTCTTGAGCAGATGCTTCTTGTTGAGCAGCTTACTGTCCTCGCGTTTGAAGACCGCTGGTCCCATCCACCGACCGATGGAGTAGTTCAGAGCATCACCAATCACCGCCGCTATGATGAGCAGCGGCAGGATGACAGGCAGAGCTACCGCCGACCCTTCGAGCGCAGCCAGCGCTCCAACCGCAAACAGCAGAGAATCCCCCGGCAGGAACGGCGTGACGACGAGGCCCGTCTCACAGAAGATCACGACGAAGAGAATCAGGTACAGCCAAGGCCCGACGATTTGGGACCAGTCGACGAGGTACCGGTCCAGGTGAAGCATGACATCGATCAACCAGCTCAGATCCACGTTTCGGTGCTCCGTTGCCTCCCACGAACCGCGCAGAACATGGGCTGCATGTTGATAGTACAGTTGATGTTCGCGTTGCGCCGAAGTGCGTCTCTCGACTCACCCGGCGGGTTCCCCAAGCCACTCGGTGAAGCGAGGGACTCCCAACTCGTGAACGGTAGGGGGAAGGAAGAATGGGACCGGGGCGCTATTCCTGTGGCCCGTGCGTCCCGATCGCTAGTCCCGCTCACTTGCGGCTCTCGATTCCGTTCGCCTGGAACATGGTTAAAGTGCCCAGACCTTCCCTGACCGTTCCCAGTCAGGAGCGTCGTTTCTCGGGCGCTGACTCCGTTGAACCTTGCTTTGGGTCCGCAGGATCCTCCAACCCGTCCCGAAGTGCCCGTATCCCTTGCCCCAAGGATGATCCCAGACTGGCGAGACGTTTCGGACCGAACACGAGTGCGAAGACGACGAGTACGAGTAGCCAGTGGGAGAGGCTGAGGCTGCCCATGATTGACCTATTCTTTCGGCGATGTGAACGAATGCGCACACGGAAGGTAGCAGCCGCCCGTGGTGGATGCCACGACACCCCAGTCACCCAGCCAAACGGCTCGATGGCCTACCCGAACTCGCTCCGTCGTCCCGCGGCGTGCTAGCCTGGAGGGGGGCAAAAGCCCGGGTCTTGCAGCCCCAAGTTCGCGAGACGGCCGAAAATGAAAGCGGGCCTGAGCGTCCAGGAACGGGCGCCGAGGTCACGGGTAGGGCAGCGCCCCACGCCGGGTCTGGCCATTTCGCCGGAATGGAGCCAGAGGAGGTCCATCGAGAGGTGCGAATGACGGTCGATTCCAGCAGACAGCTCGAAGCCCTGGCCGGCGACATCCAGGGAAACCCCGGCGCGCAGTTGAAGCGGGTCCTCGGTGCCGCAGATCTGACGCTGCTCGGTGTCGGTGGAATCATCGGTGCTGGGATCTTCGTCCTTTCGGGCACAGCTGCAGCCCAATACGCGGGTCCGGCCGTCGTGCTCTCATTCGCAATCGCGGGGCTCGCGTGTGTGTTCGCGGGGCTCTGCTACTCGGAAATGGCTGCGATGATCCCCGTCGCGGGAAGCGCGTACACCTATGCCCACGCCACCCTGGGAGAGCTGGCAGCATGGGTTATCGGATGGGACCTCCTCCTCGAGTACCTCTTCGGAGCCGCGACGGTGGCCGTCGGTTGGTCTGGCTACTTCACGGCGTTCTTGGCGTCGCTCGGTGTCCCTCTGCCGCCATCGCTCATTGAAGCCCCGCTAACCATCGAGAAAGGGCACCAGATCGTCGCCACCGGAGCAATCGTGAACCTTCCTGCGGTCGCCATCGTGCTCCTCATGACTGGACTGCTCGTGTTCGGTATTCGCGAGTCGGCTCGATTCAACTTCGGCATCGTGACGCTGAAGGTGATGATCATCTTGCTGGTGGTGGGTCTCGGGTTCGGACACGTCAACACAGCCAATTGGATGCCCTTCGTCCCGGAGAATTCCGGCAGCTTCGGCCAGTTCGGTTGGAGCGGCGTGGTGCGAGGGGCTGGGGTAGTCTTCTTCGCGTACATCGGGTTCGACGCCGTCTCCACGGCAGCGCAGGAGGCCAAGCACCCCCAACGCGACGTACCGATCGGCATCCTGGGGAGCCTGGGGATTTGCACCCTGCTGTATGTGGGCATGGCGCTCGTCCTCACGGGCCTTGCCCACTATACCGAGCTCAACGTACCTCATCCGGTCTACGTGGCGATCGCCAAGGCAGGCCCCAGCCTTGCGTGGCTCGGAATGGCCGTGAACGTTGGTGCCGTAGCCGGGCTTTCCTCCGTGGTGCTGGTGCTGCTGCTGGCACAACCGCGAGTGCTATTTGCAATGGCTCGCGACGGCCTCCTGCCCCGCATATTCACTCGGATCCATCCGAGATACCACACCCCCTACGTGTCGACTCTGCTCACGGGAGGCGTTTGCGCCGTCCTCGCCGGGCTCTTCCCGATCGGGGTGTTGGGCGAATTGGTAAGCATCGGCACACTGCTGGCGTTCGTCATCGTGTGCGCGGGCGTCTGGATCCTCCGTCGTAAGGCGCCCAACGCCCCTCGTCCATTCCGCGCCCCCGGCGTTCCTTGGGTCCCGCTCGCCGGGATCCTGACCTGCTTCGTCATGATGGCCCTGCTGCCGCTGGATACCTGGATCCGGCTGATAGTCTGGCTCGCACTGGGCATGGCCATCTACTTCAGTTACGGACGGCGGCGCTCGCGAGCGCAACGCGAAGCTGGGGTAGCGCCCAGCTTCGCACCACCAACCGAAACCTCCGCGGAATCTGGCTGACACCCCGGGGGAACGGAGCGACTCGGGCAACCCCGACAGCGGAGCCCGAAAAGCGGCACCAACGTTTCCCACTTTACTGGATGACCCTTGACGCGCTCGGAAAACGATGAAGGCAGCAAGCATCGCCCTACGAATTGCCGACTTCCTCAAGGGACACCCGCCCTTCGAGTTCTTCGATCACGCCGAGCTGGTGGCACTTGCTGGTGACGGGCGAGTAAAGTTCCACGAAGGCGGGGAGATCATCTTCGCCACAGGCAGGGAGCGCGAGCGCTTCATCTACGTGGTGAAGCAAGGCCGGGTCCGCCTGGTCGACGACACGACGGTTACCTCGGGTGGCGAGCCCCTCTTGTTCGATCTCCGTGGCCCTGGAGAATTGCTTGGGTTGAACGGAGTGCTCAACGATGCGCCGTACATGAACACGGCCATTGCAGAGACGGATGTCCTCCTGTACGGCCTGCCTCGCCGAGGCTTTCTGGAGCTGACCGAGCGCTCGAATCGAGCCAGGCGCTATCTCTTTGCGTACTTCTCCCTCAACGGCGCGCCCGAGCGGGTGCCCGCCCAACGCAAGACGCTGGTCGACTCCATAACGCCGACGACGCTCCGCAGAGGCGGTCTGCTGGAGGTGAAAGAGCCTCACGAAGTAGCTGCGGAGGCGCTGCTGACCGTGGGAACCGAAACCCCAGCCCTCGAGGCTGCGCGGATGCTCCAACCGAAGCGCGCTCGGTGCATCATTGTGGTGGACGAAGCCGGTCGACCCGTGGGAAAGCTCTCGGACTCCGACGTTCGGAATCGTTTCATCGAGGGTCGCGTGCTTGCAAACGAGACTGCGGGCACCATGATGACGACCGATTTGGCCCTAGCGCGCCAGAGCGACGACACCGGAAGGCTGCTCGTGCGTATGGCTCGTTCCGGCAAACGCTACCTCGTGGTCACCGAGGATGGAACTGCCAACACGAAGGCGGTTGGACTCGTGGCGGAACGTAACATCTTCCTCCAGTACGGCCGCTTCCCCACCCTACTCGCCGAGGCCATGGGAGAGGCACCCACTGTGCCGGCACTGGCGGCGTTACGCGATCGGATGGAGTCTCTGATCCTGGAGTATCTCGAGGATCGTGCGCACGTCCCTTGGCTCATGGAGATGACCGGAGTCCTCAATCGCGCGATCGCGGCTCGCCTCGAGTACCTGGCGCGCCTCGAGATGGCGGCTGAAGGCTGGCGAGCGCCGAACGTGGTCCACGCCTGGCTCATGATGGGTAGCGGCGGTCGGGACGAGCTCTTGATCCGATCGGCCGTATACCACGCACTCGTCTACGAGGACCCTCCGCCCGCCGAGGCCGCGTCCACCAAACAATACTTCCAGGAGCTCGGAAGCATCGTCAGCAACGGAGTGGTTCACTGCGGATTCCACAACAATGAGACCGGCATTCTCGCGAGCAATCCCGAGTGGTGTTTGCCGCGGTCCGCGATGCACGCTCGGTACACACGCATGATCGCCGAACCCTTGGCGAGCAACGTTTACGCCTACCGGGATGCATTCGACTTCAGACCGGTTGTACATCTGCATCCGCTAGCAGCGGGGTTGCGAGAACACATCAATGCCGAGCTGAAGCTTCACCCAGAATTTCTGCGGCACATGGCTAAAGACTCGCTGCTGAATCAGCCTCCGCGCACAATCTTTCAGCAGTATGTCATCAACGAGCAAGGTGAGCAGAAGGACGAACTCGCCATCAAGCATCATGCTCTCTTGCCCCTCGTCGATGCCGCACGCGTCCTCGCCCTGGCCGCCGGAGAGGTCTCGTCCACCGCGACCTACCTACGTTTCAGGGCGGCAGCGGCGCAACTCGAGGGCGTGAGCCGCGGCCAGGCAGAGCTCTTCCGCGAGGCCGCCGAAGCGTTCCTCGTCCTCGCCTATGCTCGAGCTCGTCAAGGGCTTCGAAGCGGCACGAGCGGAGCGGTGATTCGCCCCGCTGACGTCGATGCCGAAACACGACCTCTGCTAAAGACGGCCTTCCGAACGATTCTGAGCACGCTGGAACAGCTCGCCGCCCGCTACCAGCTCACGATGCGAGCCTGATGGCCCCCGACTCTGATCCCCACATCCTCCTCGAGGACCCAGCGAGCGTCGATGCCGAATGGAACGACCTGCGCTTCGTCATCATCGACACGGAGATGACCGGCCTGGATCCGCGAGTGGATCGAATCGTGTCCATTGGCGCGATAGGCTGCGTTGGGATGCAGCTCATCCTCGACGACACTTTCGAGGCCTACGTGCACATCAGCCACAACACTTCCGCCGTTCACATCCACGGCATCACTCGTGAGCTGGCTGAAGCCGAAGGGGCATCCGAGCCCGAGGTACTCGGAAGCTTCCTCGCCTTCCTGCGTGGCGGTGTCGTCGTGGGGCACCACGTGGAAGACGACGTCGCGATGCTCGAGCGCGCTTGCGCTCGTTGCTTCGGCTTCAGTAGGCTTCCAAACCCAGTCATCGACACGGCGGCGCTCACGATTGGTCTCGAGCAAGCGGAACTCCTGCCGCAGCCCCCCGACGAAACAGACCCCGACTACAGTCTGGATGGCCTCTGTCGACGGTTCGGCATCGCGCCGCATGATCGGCACACGGCCACGGGCGACGCCTTCCTCACCGGACAGGTCTTTCTCAAGCTCCTTCGGCGGGCGCGTTGCGGAGGCCTGACGAAGCTCGGCCAGCTGCTGGAGAGAGCGAGCGCTGCCGTGCTCTGACGGGATCCGGGGACACGCGCCATCGAGAACCAACCGCGTCCGCCTCGCGGAAACGGACCGGCGCGGGAAGTCTGAAGCCGTGAACGCGTACCCCTGCGGCGGGCAGCGCTCCGTTGTCCGTGCCACGCCTTGTGGGAGTCGAACCGTTGACCGATCCCTGGCCGTGATGCAACGAGCGCATCGCTTCCCAATGGACTATGCTCGGCCCCTCCTCTCGTGGTTCCGCCCCCCCAGAGAAGTGCTCCGGAGGTTGGAACCACGGTCAGCCAGTTCGTAGAATGGTGAGATTCGCGATGAGAGCTACTGTATTCGTCGATGGACAAGCGGGAACCGTGGGGCTTCGGCTGCTCGAGCGCCTCGCAGGGCGCAGCGACCTCGAGGTCGTGACCATCGCCGAGCAGAAACGCAAGGATCTCGCGGAGCGCAAAAGGCTGATCAACCTCGTCGACTACGTGTTCCTGTGTCTCCCAGACGCAGCCGCCAAGGAGAGTGTCGCGCTGGTCGAGCCCGGCAACGAAAGGACACGCATCCTCGACGCGTCGACGGCGCACCGCACCAATCCGGCATGGGCATATGGCATTCCGGAGCTTTCACCGGCCCACCGCAAGGCCATCGCGAGCGCGAAGCGCGTAGCCGTCCCGGGTTGCCACGCGAGTGGGTTCGCCCTCGGTCTATACCCGCTGGTGCAGCGTGGGATCGTGCCGCTGGACTACCCGGTAACCTGCACGTCACTAACGGGCTACTCGGGTGCCGGTAAAGAGACCATTGCCACCTATGAGAATCCGCAGAACATTGACACGGTGCGCGGCTCACGTCCCTACGCCCTTAACCTCACACACAAGCACCTCCCCGAAATGCAGGCAGCGTGCAAGCTCGCCACGCCTCCAGTCTTCCAGCCCGTCATCTGCAATTTCCATAGTGGAATGATCGTCTCGATCCCGCTCCTGCCGAGGCTGCTCACCAGACCACTCGGCGCGGCCGCACTCCGGGACGAGCTCGCGGCTCACTACGAGGGCTCACGTTTCGTCGAAGTGATGCCCTATGAAGAGGTTCCGACCGTTGGCGGAGGCTTCCTCGATCCCACGGTACTCAATGACACCAACCGCGCTCAGGTCTTCGTGTTCGGAAATGCCGACCGGGCGATCGTTTCCACGCGGTTCGACAACCTCGGCAAGGGGGCGTCGGGTGCCGCCGTGCAGTGCCTCAATATCATGCTCGGAGCAGATGAAGGGCTGGGTCTCAAGTAGCGCAGCCTGAGCCTTTCGCAGGGCGCAGGGCGCAGGGCGCAGGGCGCAGGGCG
>CAYRKE010000019.1:0-14767 GCA_964424695.1 uncultured Polyangiaceae bacterium | reverse complement strand
CGTCGCGATTCGACGCGTCCCTGTCGCTGGGATGCTTCGCTCGACCTACAACCCGGTGCCCGTCCCCGCTGCGCTCGGACCAACTTCGCGCTATCCTCGGGGACCATGTTTTCCCGAGTCGACGATGTTCGCATCGATACGCTTCGGCCTCTGATCTCCCCCGCCATCCTGATGGAAGAGATTCCTCTCGAGGGGTCGCAGATGGACTTCGTCGCGTCGATACGCGATCAGGTGGGCGCCATCATCGAAGGCCGAGATGACCGGCTCCTCGTGATCGTCGGGCCCTGCTCAATCCACGACCCCTCCGCAGCCCTGGAGTACGCGCAACGCCTCGTTGGTGTGGCACGCCGGCACTCCCTCCAGCTTCTAATACTGATGCGCACCTACTTCGAGAAGCCACGGACCACCGTGGGCTGGAAGGGCCTCATCAACGACCCGGACCTGAACGGGAGATTTTCGATCAATCGTGGGCTCAGAATCACTCGGCAGCTCTTGCGCGACATCATCGCGCTCGGGCTACCCACCGCCACGGAGTTCTTGGACCCGATCAGTCCCCAGTTCTTCGCGGATCTGGTATGCTGGGGCGCCATCGGGGCACGCACGACCGAGAGCCAGGTTCATCGCGAGCTTGCGAGCGGCCTCAGTATGCCGGTGGGATTCAAGAACGGCACTGGCGGCGATATCCAGATTGCCGTCGACGCAATTCGCTCCGCCGCATCGCCGCACCACTTCCTCTCGGTGACCAAGCAAGGGCTGGCCGCGATCGTGGCGACCAAAGGGAATCCGCTGTGTCACGTCATCATGCGGGGCGGCCGGAGCGGCCCCAACTACGGACACGCGAGTATTGCAGAGGCGTGTCGGGTGTTGGAGGTTTCTGGACTCGTTCCTCGCGTGCTCGTCGACGCGAGCCACGCCAACAGTGGACGCGACCCGCTGCGTCAGCGGGAGGTTGTGGCGGACCTCGTTCGTCAGCTGCACCATGGAAGCCAACACATTTTCGGGGTCATGCTGGAGAGCTTCCTCGTCGGAGGGGCGCAAGCGATCGGAAACACACCGCTCGTGTACGGCCAGAGCATCACTGACGCTTGTCTGGGCTGGGAAGACACGGCGCCGCTTCTGGACGACCTCGCGGCGGCCGTTGCCCGGCGACGAGAGGGCAAGGCTTCGCCCGGCGCGTGATGCCCGCCGGATCAGAGCAAGAGCTCCGCGGTCAGCATCCCGATTCCGAAGTGAAACACTGCCCGCTCGGCTCAGGGAACAGTGAGACAGCGGAGGCGCTCGTCCACACCCGACGCGAACCCAGCAGCACCTCCCCGCTCGACGGCATCTCACCCTGCCGAGACGCAGAATGACGATATGACGTAAGCTCCGCTCCGGTGCTCTCTGCGCCTGCCGCGCAAGGCGGCTAGCGACCGGAACTTCTGGGGCGGTGAACGCACACCGGGCTGGTTGGCGATGCTGGCAGGATGTGACAACCGGCAAGCAGAACAGCCGAGTTCAGAGCCTACTCGGCGCCCCATACAGTGACTCGCGCCAATCCGCGTACCCGAGCCCGCTGAGGCTCAGGGTCTGGACAACGTTCTGACTCGAGTCAAGTTCCACCATACTTCCGGAATTGGAGTACGTGATCAGCGTGTTCCCGTTGGGCAGGGCCTGTACGTCTCCCAGTGTGCCGCTCGACCCACCCGCGTACGACCAGAGCTGAGTCGCTGAGAAGGAGCTGCCAGACTCATCCAGCTGGTAGGCGTAGATCGTGGATGAACCACCTCCGCCACCGGGGCCACCACCGCCACCGCCGTTATTGAAGAAGACGAAGTAGCCATCTTCGAGCCACTGGTGGCCGTGATTGACCTGCCAACTGCCAGCGACGCACTTGGGCGCCGGTGCGTTGGTGCAGCTACCGCCGAACTGCCACAACGGCCGCCCCTGATGATCGACCTTGACGAAGAGGTTCGGGTCCCTGTCGGAGATGGTGAAGGTGTCGTCCGACGGATTGTAGTGGATGGCGTTCGCATGGAAGGAGCTCGACTGATAAACGCTCGAGTCGATCAGTCCGACCGTTGTCAGGTTACCGTTTGGATCTACTTCGACTAGATTGCTGGGCGGGTCCTGACCGTTGCTTGCCCACAGCAGGGCAGCAACGGTGTTGTTCGATGTGATGCAGAAATCGTGATGAGCGCCAGAAAGCCCGCTGACGTTGTTCTGCCCATCCAGACCATCCATCGAGACCCACCGCATTTCGCCGCCGGAGTTGCCGACATTGAGCGAGAGCATCCACATCCGCTTGCCGTCATAGGTCATGTGAGCCCGGCTGGTGCCGCTCGGGGCCGCGGCCCACCAAACGACGTCGCCGTCGGCATCGATGATGAGCGCCATGGATCCGCCGCCCCCGCCCCCACCCCCACCGCCCATGGAACCCGAATTCGTCACGATGAACCCGCCAGCCACAGCTTGGGCATTGGTAACCTGTTGGCTGACGCTAGGCACACCGCTGGCAAGCGCGCCGGTCGTGATGGAGTAGTCTTCGCTCGTGCAGGAGGTTGAGCCGGAGTTGGCGACAATGCGGTAGGAATAGGTCTTCTGCGCCTTCATACCCAGCAGCAGCGTTCGAAAGTCGGACCCACTCGTATCCCCAAGGTCGACCGGCGCCTCCATCGTCGAGCCAGACCCATCCGCAAGTTCGAACTGGATCTTCGCCTCGGTAATGCTCGCCAGATCCGTGGACCACGTGACGATCCCAACCGTCGGGATTGCCGAACTGGTCTCCGAATTCACGGTGAAGGTGCAGTCGCCCGATGGCATGGAGCCGCCCGTTCCCTCGTTACCACCAGTGCTCGTGTTGCCGCCTGTCCCGTCGTTGCCCCCAGTTCCAACCTCGTCCGTACCGCCAGTGGCCGAGCTGCCACCCGAACTACTGCCACCCGTGGAGACAGAACTCATGCCGCCAGTGCCAGACCTGCCCCCGGTACCCGACCTGCCTCCCGTGCCGGCTCTACCCCCAGTGCTGGTGTTCCCGCCCGTACTGGTGTTCCCGCCCGTACTGATGTTCCCACCCGTGAATGCGGGAACAGTGCCGCCGGTGGAGATCGTACTGGTGCCTCCCACGCCGGAGCTACCACCGGTATTCTGTGCCGAACCGCCGGTACTTGGGGTCACACCTGCGGACGAGCCACCGGTGTTCAGAGCCGAAGTCGAGCCACCGGTCTGGGCTGTCCCCCCCGTTTCATTGCCTGTGCCGGCAACGCTCGAACCGGCAGACTCCTGATCTGAACCGCTTGAACATGCTGCCAGCAGGAGAGTCAAGGAAGAACTAAGGAATAGGGCGGATCGGGGGGCTCGATGCATGATGATTCCTTGCAGGGTCGGGGTCTTGGTCCTGTTACGTTTCGCAGTCAGAGAAAACCCAGAAGGCGAGGTCGCCTCCGATGGGCGCCCCTTCCCAGGGTCCCGCGTCGATAACTTCAACCCTCTTGGTGATCGGGTCAGGAGTGGGTCCTCAACCCGCTAGAGTGGCCAGCAGTAGCCGTTGTTGTTGAGGGACACTCATTTGCTTCGAATCTGGCCCTTTGATGGATGGATCCGGAGGCGGACTGCAATGCCATTGTTCGAGCGGCCTACGCCCTCAGCCGGGCGCCCCAGGGTCCCCAGGCGACGAGCGCGGCGTGAACACCGAGCAGCTATCGACCGTCCGGTTGAGCCAACCGCGACCCGGCGCGATGGCTCCGCCGCCAAACGCAAGAGTAGCGGCGCCCTCAATGGCAGCAGCCACCTGCTCGAGATGCGCGACGAAGGGTGGTCCCCTACGACCGCGGCGTTCGCGATCCCCTCCCTGATCGACACGACGTACGCCGACGGCCCCCCCTACGCACTCTCCTCAGGTGGGCAATACCCCAGGAACCGCGTGGCACTTGGGTCATTGGGGGAGCCCCGAAACGTCCCACTCGAGCACTCGCGGGCAGTGGAGCGCGGCTTCTGCCGCTAAGGCACGGGCAATGAGCTCCTCTCTACTCGAACGACCGTGTGTCCTACGCGGCTCAGTGCACCGGCATCGTTCCGGTGTTGGCGGCGTAGCGGATGTCGGCGCTCGATGCCGCGTACCCGGCGCTGGCGCTGTCCTCGACCCAGAGCCCTTGCCAATCGCCAGCCATCGGCTCGATGGCGCCGTCCCCCGTGCAGTCGCCCCCCGACGCATCGTCCCTGTAAGAGGTCAGCACCATGCTCGGACCGTTCGTGAAGCTCCCATACGGTCCCAAATAGGTTGCGTCCCCCTGTGACTTGAGGGTCACACCCACCGCAAGCAGGAGCCCCGCGTCGATTCTGTGCCCAGTGAATAGGAACCCCAGCTCAGTCACCCCGAGCATGGTCAGCTGGTCGATGTCGGTGTCGAGTTCGACACACTGCTTCGCATTCTTGAGATCCGGGTTGTCTGGGTCGTGGAAGATATTGCTGGCGTCGAGGAAGACGCCCTTCGCCATACGAAGCGGAAACCCGCCGTTGCCAAAGAACGCGTTCCCGGACAGGAGGGTCGTCTCGACACCGGCAATGTCGTCCAGCACCATGCCGTAGTTGGCGTGGTGCGCAAAGATGGAGTTACTGATCTGCACCGACTGTGCCCGGACGTACACGCCATTGCTTCCGTAGAGATCCTGCACGTATTCCAACACAGAGCCGTCGCCCTCGATATTCAGATCGCCGCACTCTCCCTGACATCCCCAGTCGTTCTTGCCCGGAGCCGCCGCGTCGTCATCCGAGTCCCCTCCGTGAGCGTCATCGAGCACTGAGGTGAATGTGATGGGGAGCTCGGCGGTACCAACCGCCGTGAGAACTCCGCCGGGACGGACATTGAGGTAGAAGCCAGAGCGAAACTTGATCGTCGCCCCAGGGTCGATGGTAAGAGAGCTCTCCACGTCGATGATGCAGTCGACGACGTACACGGTGGCGGGCCAGCGCGTGGGCGCGCGGACGCTGCAGGCATCGCCGCTAATCCTGGTCCCACCATGGAGCTCGGGCTCCCCCCCCGAACCGGTGCCTCCATCGACACTTGGACTGCCACCTGAGGCGAGGGGCGCCCCGCCGCCTGAGGCGCTGCCTGTGTCAGTGGCGCCGCCAAGCGCAGGGGTCTCGTCAGTGGTGGAGCTCCCCCCAGTCGTGGCGATACCGCCGGTGCCTCCCGTACCGCCAGCCTGAGGGTCTCCGCTGCAACCTGTCGCGACACACAGCAGTGAGACCGCCAACGCAAACTGCCAAGACAAGCCAGATGTCAGCATAACGGCATGGCTCCATGCTGCCTGAGAAGGGCGTGGAGCCTATCAGACGGAGTGAAGGCCGCTGCCGCAAATCGACGCTCGGTGGGGGGACAGATTTGGACCCCCCCATGGTTCGTCGCGCTTGCTTGCGTCGAGCTCCGCATGACCTTGCATGGTTAGGAGTGTCGCGACGCCGAGTCCGGCTGTCTCTGGGTACTGGCGTCCCCCCACAGTGGGGGGACGCATCTGTCCCCCCCCGAGAACTCAAGTGTGATTTCCGCAGCAGATTGGGAGCACTTCCTCGCCTGCACTCAACCCCAATGCGGTTCCGAAGCCACCGTCACGTGGGTAGCCATAGTGCTCCGGGCCCCAACCGATCCGCAGTGGGGTGACCGTTTTGTCTCTCTCGGATCGACGTCGGCTAGCGCTATGCTCTTGTCGCGCAGCCCAGTCTCCCCACGAGCCGCATGCTGGGATCCATTTAGTGCGAACGAGAGCTTCTCCGCGCCCGAATCCATTCTCGTGCGGCGGCGCGAAGAAGCCCATGCGGCGGTCTCGGTTCGCTACATCTTTGGAAAGGAAACCCATGAGATCGGTAGAAAACTTTAGGATGCGCCACGGCGCGTGGGTCAGCGCGGTGGCTGTACTTCTACTGGCGGGCTGCAGCAGCTCGTCCGGCGATGAGTCCTCCACTGGTGGTTCTGGCGAAACCGGAGGTGGAAGCTCGACGGGTGGAGCCACCTCCACAGGGGGGGCACCAAGCGCCACCTCATCGGGCGGCGCTTCGACGGGAGGGTTCACCTCAGCCGTCAGCAGTACCTCCGCCACGGGCGGCACTCACTCTGGCGGCGTCTCGAGCGGTGGCCCCGCTACCGGAGGAATTCCGGGCACTGGAGGGACTTCGACGGGGTGGCCTCACACCGGAGGAACGTCCAGCAGTGGCGGGCCCTCGACAGGAGGCACGTCAACCGCAACGGGCGGTACTTCGGCCTCGACAGGCGGAACCTCGGCCTCGACAGGCGGAACTTCGGCCGAAACAGGCGGAACCTCGGCCTCGACAGGCGGAACCTCGGCCGAATCGGGCGGAACCTCAGCCGAATCGGGCGGAACCTCGGCCGAAACAGGCGGAACCTCAGCCGAAACAGGCGGAACCTCGGCCGAATCGGGCGGTGAGGACGCCGGGGGAGCGTCGTCGGACGACGGGGGCGCCCCGTCCGACGGTGGAACGACGTCCACGGGTGGAACCGGGCCAGGCGAGTGTGAGATCGGAACAACTCGCGGCAACGAGGTCGTGATCATCGGCGAGTCGTTCATCGCCATGAGTAGCATTCCAGAGCATCTAGCGGAACTTGCCCAAGCCCAAGGCTCCCTCCAGCCTGGCGAGTCGTACATCGACAAATCGGTCAGCGGCACGACCCTGTCCAACAATCAGATCCCCAGCCAGTACACGGGCGCGCAGGCCAGCAACGACATTCGGTTCGTGGTCATGGACGGAGGCGGAAACGACTGCTTACAGGCCAACAACCCCAGCGGCGCTCTCAGTGCAGCGGAATCACTGTTCCAGACCATGGCGCAGGATGGAGTCGAGAAGGTGCAGTACTTCTTCTATCCAGATCCCGTCGGTGGCAGCTTCGGATCCTTGCAGAGCTGCCTTGACACACTTCGCCCGCAGATGAAGGCCCTGTGTGAAGGGCTCACTGCTCCAAAGTGCTACTGGTTGGACCTCCGCGATACCTGGAACGGCCACAACGACTATACCTCGGACGGCATCCACCCCACCGAGGCGGGCAGCGTGGCGACGGCCAATGTGGTCTGGGATGCGATGGTAGAAAATTGCATCGCCCAATGACTTCGCGGTAGTGGGGATTGAGCCCCTCCGCTGCGGAACGCCTACCGATTGAAACGATCACCCTCCGGGGACGTCAGTAGGCGTCTCGAAACATCGAGACCGCAAACCGTACTCCGTCAACAGATTGCGGGGCGAGCGCACCGACGGGGAGGAGAGCTCTCTCCCCCCCGTCGAGGAATTCTCCAGTGGTCAGGGGAAAATCCCGACTCCTGGCCGTGGCTGAGTGGGTGGACCACCTTGAGCCAATGAGCCGCGATCGGCGTCGTCCGGACGCTGCGCTGGCTCAGTTCCGCCCACTGCCACGGAGAGTACTATGCAGACAAGCCGTCCCCGGCTGCCCTCATCACCCGATCAGCGGTGTATCGCAGCGCTGCTGCCACGCTGGATGTCGTTCGCGGTGCTCGCCGCTTCCGTTCTTCCCGGTTGCACGGATGGAGAGAAGGAAGACGCTGCGATCGAATCCAGCGACGGATCGGGCGGCACTACTGGCACCGGCGGGACAGCCCCAGCGGGAGGAAGCACGGGGAGTGGGGGAACAGGCGGCGGGCTCAACCCATTCGGCACGGGCGGAGAAAGCCCCTCGGAACCGGCGACCGGTGGCTCTCCAAGCGGCGGAGTCGGCAACCCTGTGACTAGCAGCGGCGGCGCCCTCGTGGGCGCCGGTGGCTCGGGTGGTGCAGCCCTCGGCTCTGGCGGGGGTGTGGTGCTCGGCTCCGGCGGCGATGGCATCGGGACGGGCGGCGCGCCGCCGGACCCCAGCACGGGTGGTGCGCCGCCGGACCCCGGCACGGGTGGTGTGCCGCCAAACCCCGGCACCGGCGGAACGCCGGTCAGTCCCAATACCGGAGGGGCCGGAGGAGCTGGAGGCGGAAGTGCGGGCGGAGGAAACCCCGCAACCGGAGGCGCTGGCGGGAGCGGGGAGACTGGCGGGGCCGCAGGCGGCGGCGCCGCGGGCGCGGAGAACGGCGGTACCGCGGGCGGGGGTGCGGAGAACGGCGGCGCCGCGGGCGCCATAGACCTCGGTCCCCTCCCGAAGTTCGTCGGCAACATTACGACCGGGTGGAACGGAGCCATGGATACCAACGGTCTCACATACTCGGATTACTGGGATCAGGTAACCCCCGAGAACGCCGGAAAGTGGGGCTCGGTACAGGGCTCACCAACGAGTGACTTCGACTGGACCACCCTCGACGCCATCTACGACTACGCCACGAGCAAGAGAATCGTCTTCAAGCAGCATGCGTTCTTGTGGGGGACGCAGCAGCCCGAACCTCAGTCGAGCATCACGGAATCGCACGTGAAGGCCTGGATGAATGAGTTCTGCAGTCGTTATCCCGCGACGCGGCTCATCGACGTGGTCAACGAACCACCGCCGCACACCAATCCGGGATATGCAGACGCCATTGGCGGCGGAACGAACGGCAATTGGAAGTGGATCTCGAACGCCTTCAAGTGGGCGCGAGAAGCATGCCCCAATGCGGTCCTCATTCTCAACGACTACAACAACATCGAGTGGTCGGGAGACAACCAGCACTCCATTGACATCGTGCGTGCGATCCAAGCTGACAACGCGCCCATCGACGCGATCGGCGCACAGTCCCACGACCTCGACAACCCGAGCGTGTCGTCCGCCACGATGAGGAGCCTGGTAGCCAAACTCCACGACCAGACGGGTCTACCGATTTACATCACCGAATACGACATCAGCACGACCGACGACGGAGCCCAACTCCGCGCTTACCAGGACCATATCCCCTTCTTCATGGAGACCGAGTACATCCTCGGAGTGACCATCTGGGGCTGGATCTACGGCTCGACCTGGGGCCAGGCCCGGGATAGTGGGCTCGTCCGCGACGGCGCGCCGCGGTCAGCCATGACCTGGCTGATGGAGGAGCTGGGCCGGCCAGTTCCGTAGCATTCCGTTACCGCGAGCGGCAAATGCTTCTGACCCACGCCGCACGCCAGCGGCAACGTCGTCGACTGGGAGCTAGGGTCGCCGAAGCCCGGCGCTGCAACAGACCCTATGGCCCCGTGCCGCACCGCGCAGGCCGCGCGGCACGCTGGGGCACTCAGAGCAATTCGCCGTCTTCGCGACCAAACGCGACCAAATCCTGAACGCCGATGGTGGCGTCGTCGATGGCAAGCTCCCCGACACCATTCACCACCATCAAGACCTCCGCTCGCTCACCGACACGCTCGTCATAGAGCCGTGTCACGGCGGCGCCGTCCCGCACGTTCTGCGTCCGGGTGCCATCTTGGCCGCCCACGATGCGATCGTAGACAACCACCCGATCCGTCACTTTGTCCCAGTACAGCGAGCGTGTGACGCTGTCATAGGCGGGTCGTGGGCCGCCCGTACCGTCGTTCTCGAAGTCGTAGCTGTACGCCGAGGTCATGTCCGTCAGAATGAACAGATGATCTCCAGAGGTCTCGGTCCGAAGGATCCGCGACGCGCTGGGAGACTCGATCCAATTCTGGGTAAAATTGCCGAGCAGGAGCACGTTGTGGCTGTCAGCGTTCTCCGCATACTCGGGAAGCTCGTGGGTAACCCAAGACCCATTGGCCCACAGCGAGAAGTGACCGACGTCGTCATGGTTGTGATCGACCGCCCGCCAACCGGCGGAGTAGAAGAGATAGGAGGCGTCTGCGCTCCAATCAGTCCGGTCGAACACGAGCCCAAAGCCTTGGGCGTGATAGGCCGTTGGCAACTGGGTGTAGTCGCTACTTCCGATCGCCGCGTCATCGCACAACAGTCCCCAGTGGTGCGGCCTTCCGTCGTTTGCATCGGGCTCGCGAATGGCCATCAGCGCGTTGCGCACGTAGCTCGCCTCCTGCTGGCGCCCGAACTTGGACAGAAGACAGACCTGAAGGCCCTCAGCGGCCCAGCCCCACTTGTCGAGTTCCTGAGTGCGGTTCGGGAGAAGACCGTCGTCCTCGATGTCACCGAAAGTCACCACGCCGCTCAAGTCCGGAACGACCGCATAGATATCGTGGGTGCGGGAGTGGTTCCAGACCCACTCCGAGTAGGCGTCCTGTTCGAACCCAGAATTATCGAGCATCCACATTGACTCGAGCCAATGCGACTGGGTCCCGCGCGCGTAGTCGACCCCGTCGTCCATGGTTCCATCACAGAGCCCATAGACCTTCGCCGCGCGCCGCGCCTTGACCAGCATCACGCCGTACCAACGTCGCAGAGCGTGATCGAACACAGCCTCGAGGCGCTGCATCGAATCCGCCGTCATATCCGTGCTTCCGAGAAACGTGAGACCGTGAACGATCTGAATGTGCGCGAACGATGCCATTTCGTCCGTATCTTCGAAGTTCGGGCTCTGATTCGACTCGTTCTCGTCGTCCTCGAGCATCGCGTCCAGGATCCGCTGACGCTCGCTGGTACTGAGCCCGCTGTAAATGAGATCGGTAACCGTCGCCAAGTCACTCCCTGCCCAACGGCAGTCATTGGACTCCAGTTGTTGGTCCTCGTACACCGGAAGGAGGTAGTTCATGAGGAGCTCGCGGGCACCGTTCAGATAGGTCTCGTCACCGGTCATGTGCCAGAACAAGCCTGCCGTTACCGCGAACTGCTCGGGCGCCCAGATCTCGTCATTGGGATCGATGGCGCGCTCCATGCGCTCGCCAGCAATACCTACCCAGTAGAGCGTTCGCTCGTCACCCGCCTGATAGCGAGCGCGAAGCGAATCGAGCATGGGCAAGGTCGCGACGAGCCGTGGGTGCTCATCGCCGAGCGCAGGCCGTGGATCGGGCGCGGTGCGGAGTTGGATGACGTGCGATGAAACCTGATCTGCCGTGGTTCCTTCCCAGCTCAAAAACGCGGCTCGCAGGTAGTACGTCGTACCCGGCTGCAGGCTGGTGACAATGAAGGGTAGTTCCTCGACCCCTTCGCGCGTCATCACCTCCTTCTCGAGACAGTCACCGTTCTCGTAGGCTGCGTCCATGCCAGCTGCAGTGTCGAGACCACTCTCCTCGGTGGACCAACAGACGATGGCGTTCTCGCCCCACTCCGGTGTTGCAGGCGAAGTATACGTGAACCAGCCGCCATAGGGCGTGACGTGCTCGGCGTGAAGATCCGTGAGCGCGGCGCCAGCGATCGTGTGATGCGTACCGGCGGTGTCACCCTCGGGATCCGGCCACCAGTCGGAGCCGATCACGTCGCATGGAGTCCCATCGTCCCATTCCCCCGAGGCTGGGCACCGTCGTGGTTCTGGGAAACACTGAGCGCCAGAGCATACCCCTCCGGTTGCCGGCGCCCCACCCGTTTCCGGCGCCCCGCCGGTTGCCGGGCTGCCCCCAGTCCCCCCACGGCCCCCGGTAGGAGAAACGCCTCCGGTCCCATCGCGGCCTCCCGTTGCCGAGTTGCCCCCAGTCCCCCCGCGACCTCCCGTGCCAGAACGGCCTCCGGTTGCCCCGCGCCCCCCACTCTCCGGAGCGCTGCCCGCCGAGGGAGAGCCCGCCTCCGAGGCGGAGCCACCAGATGTGGGGGCGCCCGCCACTGCCGAGGAACCGGCATCTGCCGAAGCTCCCCCGGCCCCCTCCGACGTGCTGCCGGCCTGCACCGTGCTTCCAGCCGACGCGGTGTCATCGTCGCCAGCCGCGCCATCGGAGCCGGATTCGCGCTTCGACTCGCCCGAGCATGAGACCGCGAGCGCGAGGGTGAGCCAACAGGTTGTCGGTAGCAGGTAGCGGGGTGCCATAGTTCCTCTGGGGCTAGCTCGATTCTTCTCACGAGGGATAGAGGTTTTGGAAGGTGTTCGGAGCGCGGGTCGCGCCCCCCCTACTGCGGGCTCGCTCGCGAGTTTCCTACTCTCGGAAACCAGATGCGAAAATGGAACCTTCGCGGGGGCGTCTGCCAACGGGCACCCCAACGGAGGAACCGGCGCGACCCATTAGCGGTGGTCGTGCAGAACCATCCCAATCCAACGGGCCCGATCCGGCGACCAGGCAGTCAGCCAGCCTCATCCTGTGGGCCGAGGACTCGGCGCCGCGCGGTGGTGGCAAGGTGTTCTCGCTCGTCGGACAGCCCCCCTGGTACGGCTCGCACGGCCCGATCTCGGCGTTGTGCCAGTAGGCAATGTGCTCCCGGATATCACAACAGGTGGAGTCGACCTGGAGTGGAGGGGTGTGCGCCACACGTAGGGAGTTACTGCTAATACACGGCGTCGACCCCCACACGGTCAGACTCCACGCAGCGGATCGGTTGCGGCGGACGGCCCGGCGCTTCGCAGGTGGGACCGTTGGAGCCCGGTGCCATCAACCGTACCGCAAGCATTCGGCGTGCCACCGCCCACCTAAGGCGCAACCAATGGCAACGACTAGACATTCTCGCCACTCGGGCTCGCAAATTGCTGACGGAGCTACCGAGCTGAACCCACTCCGGCGGCACAGGGGAAGCCAAGTCCTGCGGTGCCCGAATTCGCGCCCCAGCGTTCCGCGGCGTTGCCGGCTCGTCCAACTCGATCTCGGCCGGACCTCGCCTTACCATCCGAAACCGGTATGGTCACAGCGGTGCGCCCGATGCGAAGTGTGATCCACGCGATTCGCCGCCGCAGCCGCATGGCACGCTCCGGTTACCGCGTCGCAATGCTGGCGGCGTGTGCTCTGTTCGGAGGTTGCACTGGGTGGGCCCAGGCAGACCCCGAGGCGACCCCCTCGTCCGAGCAGGACGACGCGGGGGTTCATGGTGCGAAAGTAGCGATTCAGCCGGTCTTTCGAATGCCGCTCGAAGCAGGAGCGGTGGTCTTCTGTTCCCAAGGCAACCGGCCTCCGCCGGGGCAAACCCATGCGAATCCCCAGAATCTCTATGCGCTCGACTTGTCGGCGAGAGGCGCGACTTCAATCACCGTAGTGAGCGCAGCCGCAGGGCGTGTCGGTTTCACCCACGTGGACGACGGAGATGACCCCGAGGCCGGGGCGGGATACGGAAACCAGATCAAGCTGGAGCACAGCACCGAGCTCTACACGTTTTACGCACATCTCGACGAGGTCTTCGTGCGACCAGGGGATAGGGTCCCCGCCGGGTTTCCGCTCGGAACCATGGGACGCAGCGGCCTCGCGAGAGAGCGTCACCTCCATTTCGGCCTGCATCGAGGACACGCCTTCGACGCGGCGATCACGGACAGCGTACCGATTCGCTCCCTGATCACCGCGGAGATGGATGGTGGGCGCGGCTTCGAACGCATTCGCAGTGAGGAGCTGTCCTGCAGTACCTATACGAGGCCTTGGTCGGGATCCATGTACGGGTCGGAGAACGATGGCGCCCGGGAACCCCTGCTGGCGGCCCCCCGGGGGCCGCTCGCGCGTGATCTAGAAGAGGCTTCGGTGGGTCTGGCCCAGTCGATGGATTGCCGTGAAGCGGCGGCACAGTTCGCAACGGCCTCGTGCACCGCGCCCGTGGTGGCGGCAGGGAAACTCGAACCCTGGCTCCGCGAGTGTCCCGAGGATCCCGTGTTGCGCTTCTACTGGGCAACTGAGGTGGAGGCTCCAAGGGGCGAATGGCGCAAGGCCCTCGCAACCCTCTCCGACGTCATTGCGCGCGGCTCGGAACCAGCGTTCTTCGAACCTTGGCTCATCCCCTGGTCACACAACCACCTCGGCTTGATCGATCTCAGCCGGAAGCGGCGGCCAGCTGCGCTGGACCACTTTCGGGTGGCTCGCGAACTCTCATCTGCTCCGGAGGTCGCCGAGTTCGGCGAGTTGATGCTCCGCAGAGCGGACGAGCAAAGCCTTGGCATTCCTGGAGTGCTCTGAACCAGAGAGCCTATGCTCAGTCGCTCGGGATCGGCGCTGCCGCCGTGCTCGTTCTCGGCGAAGCCGACAGGGGGAGGAGCTCGTCGTGGGGCACGAGACGGACCGAGGCGTTCCGATCTCACCCATGGGACTCGAGCTTGACGCCGCCCATGAGGTCACTGGAACCGGGACGATATTTCCCGACTCTGGCGGAGAACCGGTGCTGCACATGCACATCACCTGCGGTCGCAAAGGGCGGACCCAGACTGGCTATGTGCGCCTCTCGCTCCGGCTCACACCAGCTCCGTTCTCAGAGAAGATAGGACAAATCTGCGGTCTGCCGAGTCGAAACGTGCCGACCCTCGCTGGAGCGTGCCGTATCCGAGCGAACGGAACTCGCCCCACGGCGGGAGAGCGGGTTCCCGTCATTGAGCCAAGATGCTGTCGTGGTTGTTTGGAGCCTGGCGCGCCGCACGGATCGTAGGGAGCTTGCCTGTATTCGCCAGCTTCATGCTGCTTGGGCTCGACGGCCCCCTCGAGTGGCCGGGTCCCGAAGAGGGGGCACTCGAGTCGGCCATGGTGGACCACGACTTGATCCAGGCGCAGCGAGTGTGCGTTGTGAACACCTCTCCCTCCGCTGGCGATATCGGGAAGAAGATCGTCTTTCGCTCCCACCGTGAGGGAGACCGTCTGAGCGTCTCTTACTTCGTGTACTGGTCGACGGAAAGCCCGTGGGGTGACCAGTCCGTTCTCCTGTCGCTTGCCATCGACAGCACCTACAGCCACTTCTTCTTCGTGCTCCCCGGCCTGCGGTACTTGCTCTATGGCCCCGGTGACATCGAGGGAGCGACCGTAATTTATCGGGTGCGAGATCGCTCCCTGGAGGTCGTGGAGGGAATCGCTGACTCGGCATTCCACCAGCCGGTAACCC
>CAYRKE010000018.1:57054-60715 GCA_964424695.1 uncultured Polyangiaceae bacterium | reverse complement strand
GCCAACCTGGGCACCAGACTCCGAGCACCCCGCGACGGGTACTTGAGAACTCAGAGGCCGTCCCAGGGCTTCCCGAGCTGCCGAAGCTCGGCTTTCGCCTCGTCGCGGTAGACGTTGTCCTGCGGCGCCAGCCGCAGGAATGCCTCCCAGTGCTGAACGGCTTCCGACTGACGCCCAATTGCCCGTGCGAGGAGCCGGTGCGCTTCCCAGACCCAGCGCGGTTTCGGGTCGACGCCCACCGCGAGATCGAGCGCCTTCCGCAGCTCCGACCGCGCCTCGGCGCTGTTCCGATTCTGTGCAAGCAACCGGCCGTATCGGAAACGCCAAGTGGCGTTGTCGGGCTGCGCCTCGATCGCTAGCTTCCACTGGTCCAAGGATGCAGCTTCTCTGCCGAGATCGTAGTACGTGTCGGCGAGCGCGGCGCGCGCCTCGGCGCGCGAAGGACGCAGATCAAGGGCCTTGACGAGATCCGCCAACGCATCCTTGATGGCGCCTTGCCGGTAGCGCAGCACGCCTCGCTGCCAATAAGCATCGGCCAAACCTTGGTCGAGCTCCAGAGCACGCTTGAGCGCCTTTTCGGCCTCGGAGACCCGCCCAGCTTCGTTAGCTGCCCAACCGACGTAGAGGTAGTACTCGGAACGGTGGGGATCGAGTTCAACGGCTCTATTGAGATACCGAAGTGCCTCAGCCAGATTCTTGCCTTCGAGCAGCATGGCGCGCCCCAGGCAGTGATTGGTCTCCGCAGACTGAGGCTTCTGAGTCAACACCTTGTTCAGCAGACCTATCGCCGGGGCGAAGCGACCGGCCAGGACGTTGCCACACCCGACCCGAAGCATCAGGTCCGGGTCGTTGGGGGCCTTGGCAAGGGCGCTCTCGTACATTTTCAGGGCTTCTTCGCCGCGTCCACTCGTCTCGAAGAGCAAACCTCGCTCGAGAGCGAGCCCCGGGAAGTCGCGGTCGACCGCGGCGACTTCGTCGAATGCCTTCGTTGCACCGTCAAAGTTGCGCTGCCTGCTCAGAGTAGCCCCGACATGGAACTTGGTGGCCAAATCCCGCGGGTCGAGGCGCTCGGCCGTGCGGAAGCGACTCAGAGCGTCATCGTACCTCCCTTGGCTGAAGGACAGCTGTCCCAGCGCCCTGTGAACCTCAGCGGAATCCCCGAGCTTCTGCCGAGCGTCCAGCAGAACGGACTGTGCCTCGTCGCGCCGCCCCTGTTGATTCATGAGCAGCGCCAACGCGACATGCGCATCGACGACAGCGCGCGACCTTTCCGCGCTGGCCATGGCGCTTCGGTAAGCCTTCTCCGCCTCGTCCCGGTTGCCAAGTCCCTCCTCGGCGCGGCCGCACCAGTAGCGCACGAGGGCGGACGCCGGATGGGCCTCGCGAAGCTTCTTCAGCATGGCGCTCGCGTCCCGAAGCTTCTCGAGCGCGATCTTCGTCTTTGCGGCCCCGACCGCTGCCACAACGTCGTTCGGGTTGGCCTGCACGGCAGCCTCGAACCTTGCCAGAGCTTCGGAGTACCTCCCCGCGCGATACAGAGCATCACCTAGCCCCGCCAAGGCGTTGCCCGATTGGGGACGAATCCTGAGAGCGCCAGCGTAGGCGGCTTCCGCGGCTGAGATGTGGGACATCTCGAGGTGGATGTTGCCGAGCAGCGTCAACGCCTGGACGTGCTCATCGGGACTGGCCTTCGCGGCGTCCCGCGTCACGGACTCGACCTGCTCGAGTGCCGTGTTCAGATCGTGATCGAGCTGCCAGGAAGCGAGCGCCAAGAGGATCCGCGCGCCCAAGTGCGCGGGGTTCCGCTTGACGGTCAATTCCGCGCCTCGACGGGCTCCCTGGAGGTCGCCAGAAAGAACCATCGAGCGGGCCATGCCATAGGCGGTGCGCGCACTCTTCTCGATTGCCTCAGCGGCCTCCCAGGACTTGATGGCGCCCTTGGCATTTCCGGCGGCAAGCTCGATCTCACCAGACAACACAGCCTTGTCCAACCTATCACTCGCTGTGCCGCCCCGGGGCGCCAACCCCTTGCGAGCCCGAGCGAACTCGCCGTCCGAGGCAGCGAGCGCCGCGCGTGCAGTAGCGAGATAGGGATCGTCTCGGTCGACAAACTGGCTCAGACGCACATCCGCACGCGCCTTCTGCTGGGGAACCGGGCCAAAGCGAAGCTGCGAGAGCTCACCAAGGAAAGCCGCGTAGACGACCAAGGATGGCAAACGCTCGTTCCGTGCAATAGCCGTCTCGAGCGCGCGCATTGCCTTCTCATAGTCCAGGTAGGTGTCGTTCTTGAGCGTCGACCGCGCCCCCTGAACCTCTCGTTCGAGGATGCGCTGGTACTCTTCCCGGTTCATCGTGTCCACGATGTAGTGCGCCCCGAAAGGACCAAGATCCGGCACGAGCGAGAGCGCAGCCCCGCCGATGATGGCCACCCCCATGACGCCACCAGCAACGAGCCACCGACGACGCTTGCGCCGTGCCTGCTCTAGAGCGGGCAGGACTCGCTTCGTCGCCTCGGGCACCGACTCCGCTGGAGCCTCGCCGGTTCGCAGCCCGGCCTGAGGGGGCTCCTGCGGGATGGCGCCGAACTCCATGTCCTCTTCAGCGGCCGCGGGCGGAGAGCTGCGCAGGTCAACGAGTTCCTCCGCCTCGATTTCACCCCCGAGGTTGACCTCGCCGAATGCGGTTCCACCGCCTGCCTCGCGAACGACGACACCAGCTTGAGAGGCTTCGGCGCGCAGGCTTGCCGCGAACACCATGTCACCGCCGTCAGCATCGGATGCGGTCGTGATGTTGACTTCTCCAAATGCCGCTCCGTCGCCCCACTCCTCCCCGTGGCCATCCGTTGCATTGGCGTCGGGAACGTCCGACCAGGCCGCAGCGGACAGATCCGTCTGGGGCTGCCTCGGGACATCCCCGTGAGCAAAGTCCGACTCGAGCGCACGAGTCTGCGCGACGCCTCGTGACACCATGGGCATGTCGGTTCCGATCCCGGGCAGTCCAGCCGCATTGTCGGGTAGGTCGGCGGGGACCACTGACGGAAGCTCCGTCGCGGGAGCGGGCAGGTCCGCGGCTGTCGCGGGTAGCCCAACCCCAGAGATGGCCGGAAGGCCCGCGCCTGCAACCGAGGGGAGTCCAGCCGCCAACGACGGCGAGGCTGCCCCAGCCAGCGACGGCAGCTCCCACTCGGCCCCGTCTGCTTCGATGTCGAGAGCCTCTCCGGGGGAGGGCAGGTCAAGGTCCGGGAGGACCTCCGGAGCAGCCACCTTCGAAGGCTCGGGACTCTTGAGGGAGGGCACCCGAGCTGCGGGGACAGCGGGCAGGCCAGCTCGAGACGCAACCGAGGGCACGTCCAGTTCGATTTGCAGCGCACCATCGGCCGGTGACGTGACGGCCCCCTCGGTCTTGGTGCGCCCGGGGGCACCGCCCTGCGCTCGCTGCACCGGCTGCGGCAGAGAAGCGACGCCGCGGGCTGCGCTCGGCAAGTCACCGCGTCCGGAGGCGCCGCCGTGACTCACTGCCGGAAGGTCGCCGCGTCCGGGGGCACCGCCGCGACTCACCGCCGGCAGGTCGCCGCGTCCGGGGGCACCGCCGCGACTCACCGCCGGTAGGTCGCCGCGTCCGGGGGCACCGCCGCGACTCACCGCCGGTAGGTCGCCGCGTC
>CAYRKE010000018.1:0-56954 GCA_964424695.1 uncultured Polyangiaceae bacterium | reverse complement strand
AGGTCGCCGCGTCCGGGGGCACCGCCGCGACTCACCGCCGGTAGGTCGCCGCGTCCGGGGGCACCGCTGCGACTCACCGCCGGTAGGTCGCCGCGTCCGGGAGCACCGCCGCGACTCACCGCCGGCAGATCGTTGCCCCCGGGAGTCCCCACCGAGCCCACCACCGGTAGGTCGGCCCCCGCGAGACGAGGGATGCGCGGACGGGGAGCGCCCACGGAAGGAACCTTGGGCACCGAGGCGCCCGCAATTGGAAGTGCGTCCTTGGCCGCCGATCCGCGTGCCGCCCTCCGGGCCGGCACCTGAGGCAGGTCGACGTTTTCCTGCTCACGCTCGGATGCTGCCGACGCTCCGTGGATGCGTTCTCCCAGCGACGGCAAATCGAGCTCGGCCTCCGCCGACTCCGGTGGGGCCTGATTGGAGGCGACTCCCGCTGCCGACGGGTCTGCATCCGGGCTCAAGTCGGTCAGGTCGTCTTCGATCTCGAACGCACTGGGAAATTTGGCGCGTGAGAACTGCTTGGGCACTGAAGGGTCGCCCGCGTTCGAGTCGTGGGACTGAGCTGCTGGGCGCGGCGCGCCCGCAGGTCGTGGCGCGGGCAGATCCACCTCGATCTCCGACTCGTCGCCATCACCAGGCGCCGGCGACTCGCTCACCGCACGGCTGGCAAGACTCTTCCCCGCGCCGCCGACCATCGTCGAGGTGCTGCCGAACGAGATCCTGAGAGTCTCGGGTGACTCGGCAGACTCCGAGGACGATTCGGTACCGGTGCCAGGCGGTTGCCCCAGGGACGGCTCAACGACCGAGGAGGCCTTGCTCGGCGCAACCCCCAACATCGTCGCTTGATGGAGCCGCCGCGAGGTGGCTGGAGTACGCGCGTTCTCGGTTCCCCGCAACAGGATGGGCGCTGGAATCGAGCTTACAGGAAAGGACTCGGCGCCGCCCAACGCCTGAGGTCGCGCCACGTGAAACGAGCTGCCGCACTTCGGACATCGCATCTTGATGCCGTCGGGAGGGACTCGGCGCTCATCGACCTGATAGGGGGCATCGCAATCGGGACACTGGACCTTGAACATGGGAACGTGGTCCCAACAATTAGCAGGTTAGGCCCCCTCCTGTCGCGCATTGTCGGCCGGATGGCGGACGATCCACGATCCCAGCTGGCCGCATCGAGCCCCTCGTTGCCGTGCACCCCCAGAAAAGCCCTGATCGGACGCTCCGTCGGACCACCCAATGTAGGTCGACCTGCCATTAGTGCACCTTCCGTGCTAGTCGCTGGCGCGCATGCACCGCTGGACCTCCCTCGTGCTCGGGCTGCTCCTGGCGGCGGCTCTCACCACCATCTTTCTCAAGGCTCCGCGTCCCAACGCAGCAGCAGCACCACCCGCTGCTTCGGCAGACGCTCGCGAGCTTCCCCCTGCGCCACCTCCGTCGGCGACGCCCCCGGTCGCGCCCGAAGCGGAGCCAGTGCACGGTGAAGACGTGACCCCCGCTCCGAATGCGCTTGTCTCGCTGCCCGCGTCAGCCCCGAAAAGCGTGACTTTCGGAGTCATCCTGCTGCGCTACGCGGGCGCCGAAGGGGCGCCCCCTGGCACACGTTCCAAGGGTGATGCACGAAAGCTTGCGGAGTCGCTGATGCCCGAAGCGCAAACGGACTTCTCGAGTGCCGTCGCTCGCGGAGATCGGGGCTCCTCGTCCGACGCTGGACGCATCCCCACAGACGTGCTGGAGCCCGCCCTCGAATACGCGCTATTCACGATGAAACCAGGCCAGGTGCACCCAGAGCCCCTGGACACCCCGAAGGGGTACTGGATTGTGAAGCGGATCAAGTAGGGGGGCGCGAGGCCCAAGGGACGCCTCCGTTACGGCAATTCGAGCCGCTCGACGGTGCGACCCCCTGCGACTCGAACGAGGTCCGGGAGGGAATGGGCGTCAGCCCAACGCCGGCAGCGTATCCAGGGACTGCGTGATCCGCGCCCACCCTCGCCGCGGCAGGTCAAGACTGTTCCGCCCCCAGCCACGGAGCCGCCTCTCGCGCCACTCGCGCTCAGCCAGGCTCGTGCTTGGCGCCACTTGACGCCAGGGCGTCCGGCCCCCTCGCAACCGCTGGCCACGGTGCCGGGTGCTGGGGTCGAGTTCCGGCCGAGTACCACCCAATCGATCGGCCGAGGACGTCCAATTGGCCGACACGCCCGTTTTCAATACCTCACGAGTCGCCTAAAGTCCGATACCGTTAGGATCCCATGTCAGAAACGACCACGCATTCGCCGTCTGCTCGGCCTGAGCCCTCTCGCTGGCCTCCTCCGCAGCAGACCGTCGAGCGGCTCAGGGAAGAGCTCGAGGCCGCAACCTCGAAGACAAGTCGAGCGCTGCTCTCGGTCGAGCTCGGGCTGGCGCTCGAATGCGAATCCGCGCACGACCAGGCGTCCGCCCTCTACGAGGAAGCAGCGAAGCTAGCGTCCGATGCATCTCTGCCCTGGGCGCGTCTCGCCTACCTGGCCCAGCACGGAATCCACTCGGACGCTTGGAGCGCCGATGGTGGCGACGCCGTACCCCACCGGGAGGTCGTGGAAGGCCGCGCCGAAACCTTGCTCGCGAAAGCAACCGTGCTGGCTGACCACGACCACCGCATGGACGCTGCGATCGAGCGCCTGCAGCTGGCGGCCGAAGCCGATCCGGACAACGCGGCACTCTGGCTCGCGCTCGAGCTTGCCGCGTGCCAGGTCTCGGATGATGACCTGCGGGCTCGAGCCACTAAACAGCGGGCAACACTCGCAAGCGATCCGTCCTGGAAAGCCCTCCTCCTGAAGGATTTGGCAGCCCTCCAGATCGCATCCGGACAGGTCCTCGACGCACTCGAGACACTGAGAGCCGCAATCGATCTAGCCACGCCCGTCACGTTCCTCGCCCTCCGAGCGCTTGAGGCCGCAGGACGCCAAGTGGGTGACGCGGAGGTCGTCATCCGGGCACTCGACGCGCAAGCACAGCTCATCGTTCGTGCCGTGCAGGGAGACGAAAACGCGAACAGTCTCGGCGTCCCGCAGCATCGACGGACGATGGAGGAGGCCGCGGCATGCTGGCTCTCAGCCTCCGACGCCACGCTTCGTGAAGGGGACTGCACCGAGGCGGCGCGCATGATCGACGAAGCGCTTCGCCTTCTCCCAGACGCACCGGCGCTTCTCCAAGCCAAGCTCGCCATTGCCGATCGAGCAGGCGACACCGAGAGTGCTGCGGCGGCTGCACATGCGGAGCTCAAGGGGGTCACCAATGGCAACTTCGCGGCAGGACTCTGGCTCCGAATCGCGGAATTCGCCGCCGACCGCGGCGACAGTGACGCTGCCCTGAGCGCCGTCGATCAGGCGCTCCGCGCCGACCCCGCGTGCATCCCGGCGCAGACCCTCAAGCTCGACATGTTGTCGGGCAAGGAACAAGCGGAAGCGCTGGCCTCGACGCTAGAGGATATCGCCGAACACTTTGATTCGGAGGAGTCCAAGGCCCATCTCTACCTCCTGGCAGCCGAAACCTGGGCGCTCGGTTGCGAAGACTCCTCCGGGGCAAAGGCAGCATTGTCGCAGTGCAGCGCGCTCGGGTCTGACCCACTCCTGCTTGCCAGAATCGCTCGTTGGCTCGCCAGCGCAGCTGGCGACAGCGCATGGTTCGAGGAGGCAACTCGGAGGGTCCTTGCCCAGTCGACCGACCGCGTCGAGCAGGCGAGCCTCGCCTTCGAGCACCTGCGGGGTCGACTGCTACGGCGGGATGTCCCAGCGACACTCGAAGCGCTGACCCGCCTTCAACAGGGGGAGGAGAGCTGTCGCCCCCTGGCCAGCTTGGTGGCGGCTTGGATACTCCCGCTGGTGGTGGCCTCGAACGAGTCGAGCGAGACCGCCAATAACACGTCGCTCGACGCACACGCCCTGAGTCTCAAGACCCTGGAGAACCTCGCGCTGGCGCCTGGCGACGCAAAGTCCGCTCGAGCGCTCAAGCTCGCAGTCGTGATGCGGACGCTGGCTGCTGGACGCATCACTGCTGCCATCCGCATGCTCTCCGAGCTTCGCGAGATTGATCCCGCGGATCTTGCCGTGGCCACGGGCGTCACCCTCCTCGCCGAAAGAAACGGGGACTTCTCGAGCGCGGCCGTTGCGCTCCTCGAAGCCTCGAGGGCTCTAGACGAGTCTCCGCTCGTTGCGCACCTCATGATCCGGGCAGCCCTCCTCTTCTGGCAAGGGGGGGACCGAGAACGCGCCGTGTCGACGGTTCGAGAAGCCGAACGACACGCTCCAGCGAGTGCCGGACCGCTCCTCAGAGCGATGCTCCAGCGGTTTCCGTCGACAGCGGTCGAGGCCCGCCGTGCGGCCCTGACCGTTCCCGAGTCCATCGACTCGAGCTGGATTCAACTCCGAAGATTCGCGCTCGAAATGGGCGCGGACTCGGACCCGGTGGCAGCACAGGCTGCGCTCATGAGCGCTCCAGTCAGTGAGGTCGAGGGGTTGAACCTCGCGGTGAGGCTCGCGCAAGCCGCCAGTAGGCCCGCGGAGGACAAAGCCCAGCAAGCCGTCCAGCAAGCGCTCGATGAGCTGTCGGCTGCGGTCCCGGCGGTCGCTCCGCTGGCCGCCGCTCGCGCCCACTTCCTTGGCTTGACGACAGACACCACGCCCGAGGAGCGCCTGGCCCGAGCCAAACGCTGGGCTCTGCTCGAGCCAGGCATCCCAAGCGCCCTGGAATGGCTCGCCGCCGCACAGAGTTCCGCTCTCGGAGAAGACGTGTTCATGGCGAGAGAGGCGCTCGCGGCGCAGCTCGATCCGCTCCCTGCGGCCGAGCTGCGCGCCGAGACTGCGCTGCTGAGACACCTCGGCTCGCGCGCGGCTGAACCGCTGGTAAACGGAACCGATCCGAGCAGTCTCATGACGAACCTGGAACTCGCGGTACCGGGTTCCGAGCCGAGCCGTAGGGCAGACGCCCTGGGTGGGGCAGAGCAGCTCTTCGGTGAAGAGTCGGGCGCGGTAATGCTCTGCATGATCGGCTACAACGCGCTGAGCGTCGGGGACGCTCCCCGAGCACTGGAGGCGTTTCGCAACGCGGCGAAGACCAATCCCCAAGACGTGGCGATCTGCGAAGGGCTCCGCATGGTGGCTCTGGTCACGGATGACGACGCCCTGTTGGCGGACGCTTACGCCAGCCTCGGCGAAGCGGTGGCCGAGCCCGAGCTTCGGGCAGCCATGTGGGAGCAGGCGGCAGTGATTTGGCTCGACCGACTCGGGGACACGGGGAGAGGCGAGTTCGCTCTGCAGAAGAGTGTGGACCTCGATGTGCGTCGTCCCGTGGCCTTTAATCGGCTCTTTCGCCTGCTCCGGGACGCGCACAAGGAAACGCGCATGCTCGCGATCATCGAACGCCGCCTGTTGGTCAGCGACGACCTCGACGAGGTCGTCCGGCTCCATTGGGAGAAGGCGCGCGCCTGTCGGGAACTCGGAGACCGTCAGACCGCACTGCTCGCACTAGCCGACGTCCGCATGCTGGAGCCAGACCACGTCGGTGCGCTGGCGCTAGCGGGGGAGATTCAGATCAAGGAGGGTCGGTTCGAGGAAGCGGCCGAGGCACTCGGACAACTTGCCCAGCTCGAGGGCGTACCAGCTGGTCAGCGTCTCATGAGCGGAGTCGCGGCGGCCGACCTCTATGAGAACAAGCTGGGGAGGCTCGACTCGGCTCTGACTGTGCTCGGTGTGCTTCACCTCGCTGGACTCACCACCCTTCCAGTCAGAGAGCGCCTGGCCCGTCTCGCGGCAAAGGCACAGAGCTGGGAGCAGGCCACGAGCGTGTTGCAGGAGCTGATGCACGAACGCGACACGCGAGAGGGCCGGGTCGAGGCGGCCCGTCTTGCGCTGGCGATCCATCGCGACGAACTCAAGACCCCTGCGAACGCACTTCCAGCACTCACGCAACTACTCCACGAAGCCCCGGACGACGCAGAAGCGATTGACTTCATGCTGAGCGGAGCGCTGGCGCGCACTGAAACCCAAGAACTGTTGCTCGATGCAACGGACGCATTGTTCGAAGTCCTTCAGCGAGACCCGATGGATGCCGAGCGGATCGACCGACTTGCCCGCCTGGCCTCGGAACTCGAGTGTCTTCCTCTGCGCCAGGCCGCACTGGGTGCACTGGTGGCGATTGGCGTAGGGACGCGCGAGATCGATGTGGAGCTGACGAGCCTGGACGAGCGCGTGTCGCGTCTGCCTCGAATGGCCATCGATCCGGCAATCGTGCCCGAGCTGCTGGATCCGGAGGACGGCGGCCCCATCGCGAACCTATTCCAGGAGCTCGCCCCAGGACTCACCGAAGTGCTGGGGCCTACTCTGAAGTCCCTCGACCTCGGCAAACGCCAGCGGGTCGATCCCAGAGACGGTCTTCCGCTGCGCACTGCCGTCGCAGCTTGGGCCGGAGCCCTGGGAATCGGGACGTTCGAACTCTATGTTGGAGGACCCGAGCCAGGGGGTGTGCGCGCCATTCCCGCCGACCCCCCTATCGTCGTCATCGGAGCAGACGTACAGGCGCCCCTGTCTCCGGGGCATCGTCAGGCGGTGGCGAGCGAGCTCTACGGGGTCGTCCGAGGCACGTCCTTGGTCCGCCGGCACAGCCCGACCGATCTGGCCGCTCTGGTGCATGCGGCGTGTTTGGTGGGCGGCTCGCCGCTTCGCGGCCCCGCGTACGCGCTGACCCCCGAGTTTGAGCACCTCCTCCGGAGTCGAAAGCTACCGGGGCGCTATCGTCGACGTCTGCCGGAACTCGCTGCAGCTATCGCCGCTCTGGGGGCCGATGTCACCGAGTGGGTCCGGGCCGCGACGGCGAGTCTGGACCGTGTCGCCACCCTCGCGGCAGGAGACGTCTCGTGCGTCCTGGCCGAAGCCGGCCAGCGCGGGAGACTGGGCACATCCATCGAGGCACGTCGCCGAGCCAACCGCCTGCTCAGCTTCCTGCTGTCCAGGAGCTACCTCGAGCTTCGCGAAAAGCTGGGAATGGGAATTCGATGAGCGACTCGCAAGGAAATCAAGGCAAGCCGGGGGCTTTGCCGCCGGGCAAAGGGGCGAGAATCGAGCGTCCGAAGGTCGAGGTGCCAGAACAGCTCAAGAACTCCGACCTCGACCTGGACGCCATGGTCGACGCCTTCTTCGAGAACGCCCTGTCGCAACCCGCAGGCCCGCCCTCTGGCGCCGCTCAGTCTGCCGAAACGCCGCTGGTTCCGCCGTCAGCCACGGAGGAGGTCAAGGCAGCGGCGCATCAGCATCAGCCTGAAATCACCCGAGCGAAGCCGGCGGCGCCGCCCTCCCGGGCCCCTGGCGCAACGACACGGGGCGCCCCCGTCGCCGGTCCGGCTTCGATCGCGCAAGGCGGGGGCGCAACCGTCGCGACAAAACCGTCCGCCGCGTCGCCAACAGGCGCCAAAGCCCCGCCGCTGCCCCCGACAGCCGCCCGAAGGGCCGGGGGCGCGATGGCCGGCGCCAGCGCGAACGCGATCCCCCAAGCCCGCCCGAATGCTCCAGTCGCCAAGCCAGGGGCACGCCCCGCAAGCAGTCTGCCCCCCTCGGTCGGGCCCAGGACTGGACCCGCCAGCAGGCCTTCACCAAGGAGCGCCGCGCCCCTTGCGCCTTCGGCGGCGGCCAAACCGGCGCCAGAAGGGGCGTCCCTCCCCAATGCGTCCGTTCCGCGTCCGCTTGCCGGCCCCAGTCGACCTCCCGCCTCCGCCGCAGGCCGTCCGCCCCTGGAGCGCAAGGTCGGCCACGTTCCGGCGAGTCCCGGGATTGCCGCTGCTCCGTCACACGCAGCGGGGCAGACGGCGGGGGCGGCGGGTACGGGGGCCAAGGGTGTCCCCGCCATTCGAGATCTCCGCTCGAAATTCGCCGCAGCCCAAGCCCAGCTGCCGCGCCCGGCCAGCCTCGCCACCCGCACGGCTCCAGAGCCTCCCGCCCCGACGGGTAGGGCCGTGGCGCCGGTTCAGCAGGCCGCCGTGGGCAGAGCTGCGACGCCAGGCGTCGCCCCGATTCCCAAGGACCTGACCGGTGGCCGCCCCACAGCCCAGAAGGCGCCCGGACTAGCGCCGAGCGCCTCGCTTTCCCCCGCAGCATCGACCGACGCTAGCGCTGGCCCGCCCGTGGCCCGTGAAATGCCAGGCAGCAAGGGGGGCACCGAGACTGTCGCGACCAGCCTCGACGCAGAACCGAGAGCGTCCCGGCCGTCTCTGCCCAGCCCCGCCGAGGATGCACGACTCGCCGAGTCCGTCCTCCCCAGTCCGAAGGATCAGCCCGGATTGCTGGAACAGTTCATCGACGAGGAGCACCCGACCGTGCAGCGAGACGGGCGGATTTCGGGCGTGACTCGGGAAGCAGCAGCCCCTGCACCCGCCGCTGATCGTCCTCCCCGAGCCGCGGTTCCACGCGTGGGCGGTGCCGCGCCCGCCGAGCGATCGACTGAACCCCCAGAAACGGGCGAGTCCGAGTTCGACGCGGACATTCCCACGGTTTCCCGAGCCCCGGAGGCCCCGCGCGTCAGCTCCGTTCCGGTACCCTCCCGCCACTCCATGCGACCTCCGGCGGAGCTCGGCAGCATCGCCGAGCTGCCCAACCTTGACGCCCCCCACACTCGGGCGGAATGGCTCGAACAACAGGCGCTCGCCCAGTCGGACTCCAAAGCCAGGGCACGAGGGCTCACGATTGCCAGTGAGCTCTGGGCCATCATGGGCGAAGCGGAGCGCGCGCGCGCCTCTGCCAAGATGGCTGTCGAGACCAATCCCCAGCTCCCCATTGCTCAGCGCCAGTCGAGATGGCTTGCTGCCGCAGCCGAAGACTGGGAGGCTGTGTGCAGCGCGCTCGACACTGAGCTCAAATTTGCGACCTCGCCAGAGATCCGCTGCCACGCCGCCAATCTCGCGAGCTGCATCCTCGAAGCGAAGCTGAATGATCAAGTCCGCGCCAGATCGCGCACCGAACTCGGGCTCCGTGCACGAAAGGACGATGTGCGAGCGCATATCTCGGCGATCGTGGACCAGCTGGCAGCCGGGGCAAACCCGCCAACCGTCACCATCCCTGACGAGCCCAAGCTCCGGGAGCTTGGCCAGGGTCTCGCTTTCCTTGCCCACCTCCGCGGCGGCGCACCACTCGAAAACGATCAGACGCCGGTGGTCGTCCTGGAAACCCTCGGGCGACACGTCGCGACGGGCCACCATGAAGAAGCAGCGTCGGCAGCGCTGCTGCTGGCGCGAGTACCGGGATTGGAACCTGCCGCGACTTGGCTGGCCGCGAGCCTCTTGGCCCAGTCGGAGGCGACAGCAGTCCGGGCACTCGAACTGCTTCACAAACTCCAGGCCTCGACACCCTCGCGTAGCGTGCTTCGAGCAACCCTCGCTCTTGCCTGGGAGCTCGGCGACCCCAGTTGCTGCGAGAAGTTGCTCGACCCCGAGACGAAGGAGGCGTTCTCTCTTGCCGAGCGGCTGAGCTACGCCCTGCTCGACGCTACCCGAACCGCCGTGCTCACCGACATCGCTGCCGAGGCGACCGCATCGGCCGGGCTCGAACCCTTGGTCGCGACGGCCCGGGACGTGCTGTCCAAAGGGATTTCGTCCTCTCCCCTCGCATCCGAGCTGGCGTCGAAGCGGATCGCCCTTGGGCGCGCCATCGCCACGGGAGCCATCTCGGGGACCGAGCCACTCGCACTGGCCGATGGCCTGCCCGATGATCCCGGGGCAGTCGCCTTGTGTCTCGAACGAGGCGCTGCGGGAGCAGACCCCACACTGTGCGCAGCGGCCCTCAAGCGCTGGCCGGAGGACGACGACCGATTGCCCCCGCTCGCACGCCTGTTGGGGGAAGGGCTCCTCTTCGAGCTCGCTGGAAATCCCGAGAACGCGCGTCAGCCCTATGACGCAGCTCTCGCGCTCGAGCAACTCCACGAAGGCGCGGCCAGAGCCCTCGCTGCCTGCCCCGCAAGCCGCCCCCTCCAGGAACTGCTCGAGTCACTCGCCGATGTCGTCGGCGACGATGAACGCTCGGCATTGCTCCTCACCGAGGCGGCGCGCAGGCGCGGCCCAATGGATGATGCCTACGACACGCTGCTGACCCGTGCGACCGAGATAGCTCCGCAACTGCCCTTCGCCTATCGGGCAGCAGAGCACGCGGCTCGCGCTCGAAGCGACGGCCCGACGCTCGTTGCCTGGCTCCAGCGGCGCCGCGAATCGGTCGCGGACCCGATGCTGAAGGCCCTCGACTCCGTTCGGGAGGCACTGCTCGTCGCGCCCCAGGATCCGCAACACGCACTCAGCCTACTCGACGAGGCGACCCGAGCCCATCCGAACGACATCGCCCTGCGGGAACTCCACGAGCGGGTGTCGACGGCAGACAACGGAATCGAGAGGTTCGCCTGGCGAGAACAAGTCGCAGCGGAAATGCCGAAGTCGGAGCGAACGTGGATGCTCCTCGGGCTTGCCCGAGAGTGCTCCACCGCGGGAGACCTGGAGCGCGCCGCGAGCCTCACCGAAGCGGTCCTCGCGTTCGACGATTCTCCATTCCACCAGAGGATCGCCGACCGCCTGAAGCCGCCCACTGCAACCGTGTCCAAGCACTTGGAGCGGTTATCGGAGCCGCTCACAGGCGAGGAGTCCCGGGAAGTCCAGAACTCTCGGCTCGAACAGCTCCTCGACCTCGCCAACGATGATCCGACCCACCGCGGCATCCGCGCTGGCCTCGAAGCCCTGGTACCGCTGATTCCGGACAACCTACCCCTGTTGCGTTGGGCGGAACACACGGGGCTCGGTCACTTCATGCCAGATGAGCTCGAGGCGCTGGCGATACGAGTTGCCCGGCAGACGACTGGCGGCGAGAGCGAGGCCCACTGGCGGCTCGCGCTTCGAATGTCGCAGGTCGCGGGAAACTTCGAGCATTCCCGAGAGGTCTTCGAGAAGCTCCGACCGCACAGCGCAGGTTTTGGCGACTGGTTTGCAAACGCACGCCTGCAATTCGCATTGCCGTCGGCGTCCCCTGACGAGCAGCTCGCAGCCCTCCAAGCCCCCCTGCAGGCAGCCACGGCGCCCCTCGACCTCGCCGTACTGACGAGTGTTGCGGCACAGGCCTCGCTGACGATGGGCGATCCGACGGCTGCGCTGGGCTACGTGGACCAGGCGGTCAGCGCCATTCCCCTCGCTCCGTCTGCCCTTGGTCTGCGCGCGGAGATCCTGGGCCGATTGAATCGAACCCAGGAAGCGGCGGAGACGTTCGAGCTCTACGCCGAGGTCACTGGCACGGACAAGAACCGAGTCGAGAGTCTGAGGAGAGCCGGGCTGTTCTGGATCGACCGTCTGGGAAATCTGGAACGTGGCACAGCTGCGTTGGATCGAGCATTGGAACTGCAACCAGACAACGAAGCGCTGTTCGATCAGCTCCGCCGCATCTACGCGTCCGGAGGGGGACACGACAAGCTCGTTACGTTGATCGAACGGCGCATCGCCATCGCGGACTTGCCGGAATCCCGCTCGAACCTCGAGCTCATGCGGGCTCGCGCCCTGATGGAGCTCGGCCAGACCCCGGGAGCCAAGGACGCGGTGCTGATGGCGCTCTCGGAGACGCCAGACTCAGAGCAAGCCCTCGAGCTTCTGGCCTCCCTATGTCAGAATGAGCAAGACTTCCGCGGCGAGCGCGACGCACTCGAACGACTCCTTGGTCTTCGCAGCATGCCCGAGGAACAGGCGGCCCTGCAGCGGCGCCTCGGACAGCTCTACTCTGCACACCTCGACGACGTCGAAGCAGCAAGATCGGCTTTCGAGGCAGCCCTCCAGGTCCTCCCCACCGACTACGAAGCAGGCACCGGCCTGGCGAAGCTTCTCGCCCGCTCCGGCCCGCCCGAACCAGCGCTCGAGCTGCTCACTAGACTCATCGAGGGCGCCGAAGCGTCGGAGTCCAAGCGGAACCTGACCCTGGCGCTTGCAGGCCTCCAATCTCAACTCCTTTCCGACCAACGGGTATCCGAACGAACCTTCGAGAAAGCCCGACGAACGTGGCCAGGGGATCCGGCGGTCCTCGTCGCCTACGCGGAATTCCTGCAAGCGCGCGGCGACCAAACAGCTCTCAGTGTCCTGCTCGATCGCGCCACGAACGAGGCGCGGCGTGCGCTCGGCACCGGACGGTTCCAGCCCCAATTCTTCGAATCCCTCGAGGCGGTGGCCCGGCTTCGCGGTGACGAGGCGTCACGGCTCATCATCGCCTCGACCCTGGCGGCACTCCGCAGTGAGGAGCTGACCTTGGAGGGCGCTGGAGCATCTGCGCTCGATGATGCCTACGACGACTTCTTGGCCCCCGAGGGGCTGGCCCTCCCCCTGCGCGCCCTGCTGCGTCGCGCCGGACATATCATCGAAGCCGCATACCCCTACGACCTTGCCGCGGCACACGCGGTCGAGCTGGATCCCGAATCCCAGGAATGGGAGGCCCAGCTCGAAGCCGTCGCCGCCAGTGTCGACGTCGCCGGGCTCCGAGTGCTGCGCAGTGATCGTTTGGAGACGGTTTGCTTGGCGACCTCGTCGAATCCCCCAACCGTCGTGTTCGGTTCGGCTCTCTTGGCCAGCTCCGACGTGCGATCTCGAGATTTCCTCTTTGCTCGGGCGGTGAAGATCCTCCAAGCCCGAGCCTGCGCACTCGCCAACGCGTCACCCCTGGAGCTCTGGCCCATGATCGCGGCGTTCCTGGCAGCGTTGGCCCCCAAGTGGTCACCCTCGGGGCTCGACCCCCAGGCGCTCGCCGCCGCTCGCTCGGCGATGGTGTCCCGCCTCGACCCCGGCCTTCGTGGCGAGCTGGAACCACTCGCGCACGAGGTTGCAGCGACAATTGGCAACCGCGCGAGCCAGACCGGCCCACTGGTGAATCAATGGGCAGCGCGCGCCGCACTGCTCGCAATCGGTAGTCCCGCGGCGGCCCTTCGAGGCATCGCCTGTGCGGTGGGCCAGGCTCCTGCGCCCCCGACCGACCCCGCCGAAAGACTCAAGTGGGTGATACGCCACGCCGAAGCGCGTGATCTGATGGCCTTCTCCGCAAGCGAGGCCTACTCGCTTGCGAGGCGACGTCTTGGACTGGTGGAGGTCTCGGGCAACCGCTAGCGAGCGCCATTCCAGCTCGCCCCGAGATCGTCGGAAACGACGACCGAACACGGCCCGTTGGGGCCGGTCGACTCGGAGTAGAAGAGCAGGCGCTTGCCGACCACCAGCAGGCGCCTCGGTGGGCGGGCTTGCCCCCCCACCGCCGATTCGACAGGGTCATACGCGACGGTCAACGGCGTCCACATGCGCCCGTCGTCATGGGTTGAGCCGACCCGCACGATCCCCGAGGTTTCTGCGGCCACGATCGTCGTCCGGCCAATGCGAGCGACGTCCGTGAGCCTTGGCTGAATCCAGCGAGACGTCGCCAGAGAAGGTGATCGCATTGGCTTGCATTCGCCCCCGTGAGCACACGTCACGAGGGTGCCGGGGTCACCCTCGCTCGCCCGGAGCAGAACGCTGACCGAACCGGCGCCGCATCCAGCTCCGACAATCGAGTGGTCACTCGATGCAACCGGCTGCTCCCCCACCAAGCTCCCCTCAGGGTCCAGCGAGCGCACCGTGATGTTGTCTCCGACCTCATCCGTCGAAAAGACGAAGGATCGCCGGGTGTCGTCGGCAACACAGCGCTCACGCACGGCGGCCACGGCCTGAGCAGACTGAGATCGCCTCTCCCAACGCAGACCGCCATCCCGGCTCCGGAATACTGCTAGGTTCGCGCCATGGCCGTAGGCGAGCCAAATCCCATCGGACTCTACTGTCGTCGAACGATACCATGCATCCCATTGCGGCAGCCCGGCCCCCTGCAGGGGATGGGGAGCTGCGAGCGGGTGCGGTGTTGCCTGAGCCGGGGAGGAAGGCTGAATGCGTCCCAGCACCGAGCCGCGCACGAACGGCCACGCCCGTCGACCCAGATCGATGACGGGCTCAGTGGTGAGGGCAAGCAACTCCAGCGTGATCTCCCGGGTGTCCGAGTCGCCCGCAACGCTCACCCCAGCACCACTCAGCCCGTACTCGACGAACGCTCCAGCCTCAGCGCGCTGCAAACGGGACTCGGGCTGGCTACCAGGAAGCTTGGCGGCAAACCTGGCGCACGCCGCAAAGGGAGCGCTGTCAGCCGGCGCCGCAATGACTCGCCTGCGCAAGAGCACCAGATACTGCTCTGGCGACTCCTTGAGGGCAGCTGGCGCGGTAGGCCCACCCATGCATGCTGCATAGTCTGCCAGCGCAGGACCAGCGCTCTGAAGCTCCCACCACGCCTCAACCCGAGGGGATGCTGCGCGCACGAGAACGACCGCCAGCACGGCTAAAAGCACGTAGCGTAAGCGCACTCGGGGACGGGATACTCGCTCTCCGTCCCTGGACGCCGAACTCGCTCGGACCACAAAGGTCTCCCTACAGCGCTTCGGTTTGAAAGGCCAAACTACTCACGCTCGACCCAACAGAGCAGCCGCACACCACGACACCGGACGAATGTCGCCCCAACAGGAGCCAACCAGCCGCCCAGCGGCGAGATGAAGCCTATTCGCGCTCAGGACGCTGCCGCTTGCGACGCCGCCTGGCGGCCTCGCTCATCTTCTTGCGGCGCTTCACTGAGGGCTTCATGTAGTGACGACGACGCTTGAGCTCGCGAAGGATACCCTCCGCAGCCATCTTGCGCTTGAGGTGTTTGATGGCGCGCTCGATGCCCTTGTCGCCAACTTGGACCTCGAGTGCCTTACACTGAATTGTTTCGCTCGGATTAGCCAAGGGAGCCGGGGTATGACAGACCCGAGCGCCGACTGCAAGCCCCCGCCATCAGAAATCTAAGTGCGCGACGCCAGCGACCGCCTTATGCCCCACACCTCGATCCCCACTCCAACGGCTAAGTTCGCCCAAACGTTCGGACCGACCAATGATCCAGTCTCCTCGCCCCATCCACATCAAGGCCCCCCACGGCGCCCGCACCTTCGAGATTACTTGGGCGGACGGCGTTCGACACTCCATTCCGCACGAGGTCTTGCGGGGCTACTGCCCCTGCGCGACGTGCCAAGGACACGGCGCCGCAATTCGGTATGTGACGCCGCCGAACCTGGACCTTCGTGAGCTGGAGCGCGTCGGGAATTACGCCCTCGGCTTGACGTGGGGTGATGGGCACTCGAGCGGGATCTACAGCTTCGCGTATCTACAGAGACTCGGCACCCTCTGCACGGAGCTTGGTCCGAGCCAATTGGTCGACCTAGGTCAGCTCCCGCCGTGAACGTCGTCATTCTGACTACGTCGTACCCGAGGGCGCCGGGCGACCCATCGGGCCACTTCGTGGAAACCGAAGCTCGCATGCTGGCCGCAGCAGGCAATCGCGTGACCGTGCTCTGTCCCGGGCCTCGAACCAGGCTGGATGCACGCGCCGACGCCCTCACCGTGCGAGCGCTCGGCTGCGACGATCTGTTCTCGTGGCCGGGTGCGCTGGCCCGGATCCGAGCGCGACCCTACAGGGCACTGCTTGCGATCCGCTACGTGGCAGCCCTCCGCAGGGCAATGAGGGCTCTGCCCGAGCCAGACAAGGTGATTGCCCATTGGCTCATTCCGTGTGGCTATCCTGCCGCCCTCAACGCTGGGGGCGCGCTTGAGGTCGTTGCCCATGGGAGTGATGTCAGACTGTTTCGACGCCTGCCTCGTCCGGTCAGAATCCATATCCTGCGAGTATTGCGTGAGCGTGGAGCTACGCTGCGATTCGTCTCGGCAGAGCTCGCCCGCTGTCTCAGTCCCGACCTCCGCTGCGTCCCGAACCTCGAGTTCCGAGTGGCCCCCTCCCCAATCAACGTCGAGGGCACGCCGGCCCGCGACGCCGCGAGGCGCCTTCTGAATGTCCCAGCCTCCGAAAGGCTCATTGTGGTCATCGGCCGCCTCGTGCCGGGCAAGCGAACAGCCACGGCGCTCGCAGCGCTCTCGCTGCTGCCGCGCTGTCGCGTGGTCGTCATCGGTGACGGGCCCGAACACGCGAGGCTCTCCCTGCGGTTTCCGAGTGCAGTCTTCACCGGCAACCTTCCCCGAACCGAGGCACTAACCTGGCTCGCCGCTGCGGACCTGCTCGTCAGTGCGTCCCGCTCGGAAGGCGCCCCGACCGTAGTGCGCGAGGCACGCACCCTCGGAACCCCAGTGGTCGCCTGTGAGTCGGGGGATCTTAGTGAGTGGGCGCTCACCGACCCAGGGCTTTGGGTCGTGGAATGAATCTGTGTCGCAGCATGGCGCCACCACCGGTCGTGCCGGGCATCGGGCACGTCGACCCCTGGCTTTCGACGTACGGACGCGAGCTCGACATTGCCGGAGGAGGGCTTGACCCCCAATCACCGGGCCGACAAGCCGATGATGGAGCCCTCTTCGCGTCATCGAACGGGTACGAAACCTTGCGCGGCTCCCAGCAGACACGACAATTGCGAAGCAATGACTCAAGGTGCCCTGTTCGACCTGACTCTACCACCCTCGTTCTCGCGGTTTCACACGACCGACATCGAACCCGCCATCACGGCCCATCTCGAGTCTGCCGAGGCGGCGCTCCGCAACATCGAACGAGGAACTGGGTGGAGCTACGAGGAAACACTGGGAGCACTCGAAGCCGCAACCGAACGGCTCGAGCTGGCCATGGGGCTAGTGGAACACCTCGAGAGCGTGGCTAGCACGCCGGAACTGCGCGACGCGTACAACGCCGTGCTTCCCGCGGTCAGTGGCTTCTGGGCGCAGATTCCCCTTCGCCCCGGCATTTGGGATGCGCTCTGCCGCCTCAACGACAACCGAGACCGAGCGCAACTGTCTCCGACCAAGCGGCGATTACTAGACAAGACGCTCGACGATTTTCGGCGACATGGAGCAGGACTCCCCGATAGCGCCAAGGCTCGCTTGCGGGAGATCGAGACCTCACTCAGTCAGCTCACCGCGAAGTACTCTCAGAACGTTCTCGACTCCACCAACGCTTTCGAACTGTTGGTGGACGATCCCAGCGCTCTGGCCGGTCTACCGCCGTCTGCTCTCGAAGCCGCGCGCCACAGCGCCCTCAGCAAGGGCGCCACGGGCTACCGCCTCACCCTTCAAGCGCCCAGCGTGACGGCAGTTCTGACGTATGCGGACGACGCAGCGCTTCGAGAACGCATCTGGCGCGCCCACGGAACGCGCGGCGTGGGCGCACCGTTCGATAACGTGACGCTCATCCCCGAAATTCTGCGCCTGCGGCGCGAAAAGGCAACGATTCTCGGATTTTCCAACTTCGCCAGCTTCGCGCTCGAACCACGGATGGCCAAGACGGACACCGTGGCCCAAAGGTTCGTCCACGAGCTCCGTGACCGTACGATTGCCCGATTCAAGCGGGAGTCAGAAGAACTGCTCGAGTTCCGAAGAAGTCTCGAGGGTCCGAGCGCCCCGGAGCTCATGCCATGGGACGTGGCGTACTACGCCGAGAAATTGCGGCACCACCGCTACGAGTTCGACGAGGAAGCGCTCCGAGCCTATTTCGGATTCGAACGGACCCTGACCGGCCTCTTGAGCCTATGCGAACGGCTTTTTGGCATCCGCTTCGAGCCGGCGACTGGTATCGACACTTGGGATCCGGAAGTCGGCGCATACCACGTGGTCGATGGCACAAGGCAGCTCGGGACGTTCTACGTTGATCCGTATCCGCGAGATAGCAAAGGAGGCGGCGCGTGGATGCATGGCATCGTGAGTGCCACGGCGACCCAGCCGGGTCTCGCCGCGGTCGTCTGCAATGCGACCGCTCCAACCGATCAGCGACCGTCGCTATTGACCCATCGCGAGGTGGAGACTCTGTTCCACGAATTTGGACACCTCTTGCACCATCTCCTCAGCCAGGTCGAGGTCCGGAGCCTCGCTGGCACGCGGGTTGCGCAGGACTTCGTCGAGCTTCCCTCGCAGATCATGGAGAACTGGTGCTGGGAGCGCGAAGCGCTCGACGCCTTCGCTCGCCACTACCAGACAGGGGAGAGAATCCCAGCCGAGCTCTTCGAGCGACTGCAGCAAGTCAGAACGTTCCGCGCGGCAACCACGCAAATGAGGCAGCTGGGATTCGCCGCACTCGACCTCGCCCTGCACATCGAGTACGACGAGGCGCGCGATGGCGACGTTCTGGCCTACGCAAGGAAGATCCACGCGGAGTACTCGGCTGCGCCGCTACCTGACGACTATGCCCTCGTCGCTTCGTTCACCCATCTGTTCGCGCACCCGGTCGGGTATGCCGCTGGCTACTACTCCTACAAGTGGGCAGAAGTCCTGGATGCGGACGCCTTTGGTCGTTTCGCGGCCGAGGGCATCTTCAACGCCGAGGTCGGCCGCGCCTGGAGGCGCTGTGTCTTGGAGCGAGGCGACTCCGAAGAACCCATGGTCCTATTCGAGGACTTCGTGGGACGTCGCCCGGACCCGGAAGCGCTCTTGAGGCGCCAAGGTCTCCTCTGACTGAACGCGCAATTCCCGACCGCTCTTCACGGATCCGGTGCCGCGGCTGATAGCTGGGGCGTGCCCTGCATCAACGCGCGCGCTTGGAACCCGCAGGACGCTCGGCGGCGGCCTCGCTCGCTGCCCTCCGCGCACGCGCTTCGAGGTCCGCCATGGAACGCGCCGATATCATGAGCTCATCCTCGGAGGCGCCGTCGGTGCCCGGCCCTTCGTCATTCGCGAAGTTGATCTCCTCGACGACCGCAGCGGGAGCATCATCCGGCGAATCTTCGAATCCAAGTACGTGATCGAACAGCGCGTCAGCGTTGGCAAACGCTGGAAGTAACGGTGCGACGTCCTCGGATTGGATCCCGCTGACGCCGAGTCGCATCGCCGTCACCAGGGTCTCCCAGACGCCCTTGCCCGTCACGGCAACGGCGCGAACAAGCGGAACAGAATCGGCAACCCGCAACCGCCGCCGCAACTGCACGTCCGACATGAGCCCATCGAGGTCCTGCTTGTTGGCTTGAAGGACGACCGGGACATCGACACCACGGGACTGAGCGCTGACCCGCAGCTGGGCCCAGACACGTTGGGTATCACGAATCCCCGCAGGCGTCGGATCGCAGACCAGGACCACGACGTCTGCCACATCCACCAAGGGCCGGCGCCGGTAGTTTCTCTGCGCCTGCCCCGGCACCGAGATGAGCTGGAAGCGGAGACCCTTGTCATGAATGGGTGGACCACTAACCTCGAGCCAGTCAAAGAACATGGTCCGCCCCTTGAGCGCCGCGGGCGTTACCATCTCGCTTCGACTCTCGGTCGGAACGCGCTGGCAAATCCGCTCGAGGTTCGTCGTCTTCCCAGCAAGCCCCGGCCCGTCGTAGACGATGCGGACGACGTAGCAGTTCCGTTCGCTGTCGTAGGACGCCATGGGCTGGTGCTAGCGCAAGGACGCGAGAGACGAAAGCAGGCAAAGCCTCATCGAATCACCCTGACGCTCTCCCAACCAAGAACCCATCGACACCACTCTCCAAACCGGCCAAGCCGGCCAGTCGTTACCCCAAAGAAAAAACGAACGATGCGGGACGCACTCCGCCAAGAATGGCGCCACTGACTCGTCCTCGAAGCCTCCCAAGTGCCCCCAGCAAACGGTATGCTCCTAGTCTCGGCGCGATCGGCTTGTCTACGGAGCTTTTCTCTTGCGGGCTTCGTCGCTCGCGTCCCGGAGCGCGTCCGTCTTTCGGATACACGCCCAGCAGTCGTCACGCTCCTTCTCGCCGCAGCCCGTCTTCTTGTTGAACCGAATCAGGGAGCCGAGAACCCTCCGGTCACCAAACTCCTTGACCTTGGTGAGGATCTCGAGAGCCGCACTGCAGTCCTGCACGGACTCCAGGTCGAGAACTAGCTGAAGCGGCTTCGAGGTCCGACTGCGCACCTCGGGCGAATACGACAGCGACTGCGCAAGCTTCGAAGCAGGTGTGGCCTTCTGAGGTCCGGACCAGACGGCATACAACAGGTCTGGGCCGACCTCATGCTGGAGCGACGCGAGCATCTCTTGGGTAGCGATGAAGTGCTGACTGTCTCGCGCTAGCCCGAGGATCTCCTTTTTCGCCTCCTTGCTGCGCCCGAAATCCGGAAGAAGCTCGATCTTCCGCTTCAACTCGCCGATGCGCTCGGCCTCCTTTGAGACCCTGGCGTACTCGAGAGCGATCCAATCTGCCGGCGTGCGCTCCGAAGCCGCTTTGGCTTCAATGGCCCCTACCGCGTCCGGATTGCCGGACTTCGCGAGCTCAAGGGGGTTGGGGGGCGCCGCGCTGGTTGCTGGGGGCGGAGGACACGCAACGGCCGAGGCCGAAGGATGCGCAGCCACTGCAGGTGCTCCACTTCCACCACGAGCCAGCATGGTAACGCCCGCGCCCACCGCGACCCCCACGATGCCAACCAGGATCACCCAGAAATAGGGGAAACTGGCCGCGGGCGGCGTAACAGAACGAACGGAATACGGCTCTGACGGAAGGCTCGGAGGAGGTGATGTCATGGCGTCTACGATGCGTCAACGGCGGAAAGACCTTAAGCGCCGTGGCGCTACCCTAACACGGGTCGTTAGCGGTCGGTATCCGGGACCTCGACAAGAGGAGAGCTTGGCAGGGCGAGCTCGTGACGGTGCCCCCCTGAACTGCCCGTCGTGCCCCGAACACTCGCAACATCGGCGGGCTCTGCGGAGTCCGCATCCCAGCCGAACGGTTGTTCGCGGAGAATGGTCTCCCGATTCGGCAGCAGGCGCGGCCCGAGAAAGCACCGGCCCGAGGCCGCGTTGTGCGGACGACGCGGGAAGCACCGGGGTGGCGCGTCACTGGGTACCCGGAAACCCGCTCCCAGCCGCAACGCTTCGGGCATCCCCGCCCCGACCATCGCCCGCGTGGGCCCCCGCGCGCCATGGCCCCGCCGCGCGAGGCGGATCGCGGTCATTCCCCCATGCGATGCGTTAACGAAGCCCTTTTTCCGGAACCGTGCGCGACTCGCGTGATCACGCGGACGAAGAAAGGAGCGCCATCATGGTCGCCTGAACGCTCTGGCAACTCTCGAATCTCTCGGCGGGTTTTTTCGACAGCATCTTCATGATGATCCTCTCGAGCGGCTCGGGAATCGCCGGGTTGATCTCCCTCGGCGGGGTTGGCTTCGACTCGAGGTGCATCGTCAGCAGCACCACCATGTGCTCGTGCGCAAACGGGATCTGGCCGGTGAACATCTCGTAAGCAACGATGCCCAGAGAGTACTGGTCCGCAGCGGGCCCAGCCCCGCTGAAATCGTTGATTTGTTCGGGCGACATGTACTCCGGCGTCCCGGCGATCGTCCCGAAGGTCGTCTGCCCCGACTTGATCGAGCTTTTGGCGATGCCGAAGTCCATGATCTTCACAAGGCCATTGCTCGTCACGAAGATGTTGTCTGGCTTGACGTCGCGGTGCACCACGCCGCGTTCGTGTGCAGCGTGAAGCCCTGCGCACGCCTGAATCAGGACGTGAAGCCCGAAATCGAGATCCAGCGGCACCCCAAGAATCTCTCCGAGGCTCTGCCCGCGCAGCAGTTCCATGGTGAAATAGCGATGCCCCGCGTGAATGCCGATGTCATAGACTTGAATGATGTTGCCGTGGTTCAGCTTGCGGCAAAGCTTGAGCTCCTGACGGAACCGGTGCACGGCCTCTTGCAGGTAGTCGTCCGTGACGAGCTGTCCGGAGAAGACCTTGAGTGCCACTTCCTCTTCGAGCTCCAGATCGGTAGCACTGAACACCTCGGCCATGCCGCCGCGGCCAATGAGGGCATTGAGACGGAACCGACCGCCAATGACCATTCCAGGATGCCAGTCCTCGACCGCGGCTCCAGGTGCCGGTATCGCTGAGATCCGTATGCCGTCTTGTTCACCGGTGTGGGGCGCGCTCGCCAGTATCGAAGGGGACTGCTCAGCGGATGGGGTGAGCGCCGCGCGCGCCAGCGACGGGGCTACCGGGGAACCAGCCAGGCGCGGCGCCGTACTGAACCCCGTCTCTCCCGCCCACGACCTGGGACTCCCCGCCGGGGACTGGGCCGCCCCCCGTCGCGTGACCGGGGGCTGGACGGGCTCGAGAAGCTGCACCGACACCGCCGCCGATTCCTCGTCGCCCAGGAGACTGTCGGACGGACGCGCCCCCATCCTCAGTTTCAGTAGACGGTCGGTGACCAGTCGGTCGTCGGGAAAGCGCGCGTAGGTGACCTCCAGCACGCTGGTCGCAGCGGCAATGAGCCCGCATTCCTCAAGCAGCTCGCTGATACGACGAAAGAGCTCCAATTCCTTGAAGTCGGTGGGCCCCCCGATCAGGAACGGGGAGAGGAATCGATAGAGCTCCGCATCGCAGAACCCCATGCGCCCAGCGAGCCGGATCACGGTGCGAGCCGCCGCTGGATAGTGCGGGGTGCCAGGCGCAACGAGGCACAACTGAGCGAGCCCCGCCTCGGAGTTTCCCGCCTTTAGGAAGCAAATCCCGGCTTCGTAGCAGTAACCGGCTTCTGCTAGGAGCTCACCCGCGGCGTCGGCCTTTCCGCTCGAGACGAGGGCTCTGGCCTCGACCACTACGTCGCGTGCGGAATCTTGCGACCCCAAACGCTCGCTCGGACGAGCCTGAACGGTGGATTCCGGGATGTCGTCCAGGTCGAGGGACGGCAGGGTGTTTTTTGGGGCACCCTCGCCGCCCATCCCGTCAGCCTCGCCAGGAGTGGACCGCTCATTGTCGCTCGCGGCGGTCGGAGGTGAGTAGGGGGCGAGGTCAAGTAGCGACGATCGCTCGGTGTCACCCAATGCATCGAAGAGCCTCGCGGCGCCAGCGAAGTCACCCGCCTTCTGGAGGTAGGTGGCAGCCATGGTAACAAGCCGACGTTCGTCGTCGCCGAGCTGCTCGTAGTCCTCCGGCGGAGTCCCCAGCGCCGCGAGGAGCACGCTCGCGGCCTCCGCGTGCTTGCCCTGCATCGCCAGCATCAGTGCCTCATGCCGGGTCGCCCCGAGACGCCGCCTCTGGGTGATCGCCCGAGGTGCGGGTTCGTTGCCCGATCCGGTCTTCGTGAAACCCGTCATGACGACTCCACCGTTCGCTGGGCAACCCGGCTCGGCATGCAGCAGCCTCCCGCAGCTAGCAAGCTGCCCCGAAATCTCACGGGGTCGGCCCCGCTAACTACGCAACCTCTGGACTGCTCAAGTATGATGGGTTGTCGCGACACGGATCTCTCGTCAGGTGGCACGCAAGCCCGGAACCCAATCGGCCGGCAGGTAAACAAACCACACGAGTTCGGCACCAATCTCCAATAGCGGACGGTAGCGCTGGCAAGGTAAGTCTCGAGAGCATCAAACTCCAAGCTTGGTTGAGATAGGCCGGTCATGAACCCTCAAGAGAATCCTCCTGGAACCGCCCTGAGATCCTTGCTCGACCAGGTGAGCCAGGTCGCGGATGGCCTCGAGGAGGAAAACCGGTCTCTGAAAGAGCGACTAGAGGGGCTTGAGACGACACTGGAGCGCATTCACGGCGCCGCGACCACACTGGAGGGAGCCCACTCCCCTGAGGAGCGCGCCTTGACGCTCTCTCTCAAGCTCGAACAACAGGTGGAGCTCAACGAGCGTCTCAGCCAAGAGAGCACCGAGCTCGAGCGACAGAATTCGAACTTCCTGAGTCTGTACGTAGCCTCGTCACAAATCCACGCAACGCTCGTGTACGAGGACGTGCTCCGCATCATCAAGGAGGTGGTCATCAACCTGATCGGCGCCGACCGCTTCGCGATCTATGTGATCGACCAGAGTGCCTACGAGATTCGGCGCGAGGCCACCGAGGGACAGCTGGAGGCTGCCGACGCGGTCATTCCCCTTACCGATAATCTCCTCTCGCGGGCTGCCCAGAGCGGCACCTTGATGCTGGAGATCCACGAGAGCGACTTGCCCAGCGGCCAGACTCCTCTGGCAATCCTTCCCCTTACGGTCGGCGACAAGACCGTCGGGCTCGTCGTGCTCTTCAGGCTCCTCGTCCAGAAGGACGGGTTCGACGCCTTCGACATGGATCTGTTCAGCCTGCTCAGCGCGCACGCCGCGACTGCCCTATACTCGAGCCTCCAGTACCGCCGGCTCGAACGCAAGGTGCAGACGCTGCAAGGGTTGCTCGATCTATTCAAGACGACACACGCATCTGGCGGTGGGTAGTGCATGACGCTGTCCGGCGACTTCCAAGACGTCAGCCCCGTGGATGTGCTCCAGGTGATCAGCCTCACGGAGCAGAGCGGGACTCTGCAGCTCGAACGAGGTGGCCAGAATGTCCAGCTCTCGTTTGCCAACGGTGATCTGCTCACGGCTCAGCTCTTCCCACAGTATCGGCACCTCACGAGCTATTTCGTGAAGCGAGGCTGGGTCAGCTTCGAGATGCTCCATGCCGCCCTGGAACACCAGTCGAGTGGCACTCCCCATCAACTCATTGGGCAAGTCCTCCTCGAACTCGGTGCGCTGAGTGAGCAGCAATTGATCGAGGGGCTCCAACACCATGCGAGAGTCGTTCTCGCAGAGGTGCTTCGTTGGACCACAGGAACCTTCCGATTCATTCCGCAACCGTCTCCGCCGAGCGGGGAGTATCGTCCGCCGCAAGTGGGCATTGCGCTTGGGCGAATCTTGCTCCAGACGGCGGTACGGGAGGCGAACTCGTCGCCCCCCAGCAAGACCCTGAGTCTTGCCCCAAAACACGTGGGCGAACTGGCGCGAATCGTCGAGGAGGTGGTGCGGCCCGCGGCGGGACGCCTCCTGATCGTCGTCACGAGCGACCTTCTGGTTCTCTTCGGGCTCGAGCTCTCACTCCGTGACCTACCCTTCAGCGCCGTTCAACTCGTCGAAGCCGCCGACGCCACGCAGCTGCTCCTGGCAAGCGACGACGACCACCCCATTCTGGCCTTGGACCTGGACTTGATGGCGCGTCTGGGGCGCAACTCGCTCCGCGTTTTCTACACCTTGCGAAGTCTTCGAAAACAGTGGCCGAACTTGCGCATCATCAGCTTCGGCCGCGACGTCCCCGAAGCCTACTATTCCTTTCTGCAGCACGGCCACGTCAGTTTCCATCTGCCGCGCCCGGCCAGCGATGCCGAGTCGAGCAGCGCCGTGATCCAGGACTTCGTCGAAGCGCTGGCGAAGGTCATCACCCGCGCCGCGGATCAGGAATTGGGGTAATCCGCACCGCTGGAGCACCAGGCGGTTTGCATGCTTTCGAGTCTCGCGGAGCCGCCCCGACCTCGGGTGCGGAGGCCGATCCGCTGTCGCGCTAGGTTGTTCGCCGCCCCTCGCCCGTGATCAATTGCCTCACGTGGTACGGCCGTTTGTCCTGAGATTCGTGATACGTTCGGGAGACGACGTCTGCCACCAGACCGAGACTCAGGAGCTGCACCCCCACCACGATCAGCAGAATTCCAAGAAGAAGTAACGGGCGATCCGAGAGGCCTCTGCCGAAGACGATCTTTTCCATGGCGAGCACGCAGCAGATCGCAAAGCCGGCGAACCCCGAGATGAGACCGGCAAGCCCGAACACCTGCATCGGGCGCACCAGATATGACTGCATGAAGCGCACGGTCATGAGGTCGAGGACCACACGCAGAGTCCGACCGATGCCGTACTTCGAGGTCCCGTACTGGCGCGCCCGGTGATTCACGGGCACCTCTAGGAGGCGCACCCCCATCCAGCTCGCGACGGCCGGAATGAATCGATGCATTTCTCCGTACAGGCGCAACTCTTTCGCCACGTCGCTCGTCATGGCCTTCAGAGTGCAACCGTAGTCGTGGAGTCGAACCTTGGTAATGGCGCTGATCATCCGGTTTGCCATCATCGATGGCAGACGACGATTGAAGAACGGGTCTTGTCGCTTCGCTCGCCACCCCGCAATCAGATCGTAGCCCTCGTCCAAGTGGGACACCATCATGGGAATATCGGCCGGATCGTTCTGCAGATCGGCATCCATCATCACGATCTTGTCGCCCCGAGCGTAGTCGAGCCCTGCCTGCATCGCTGCCGTTTGCCCGAAGTTCCGACGGAACTGAACTACCACCAGAGCGGGATCACGCGTGGCAAACTCGCGCAATAGCTCGAAGCTCCGATCCTTTGAACCGTCGTCAACGAGCACCAACTCGTAGCTCAACCCAGTCGGGACTAGGGCGGCGTGGAGCTGCTCCAAGAGGTGCGGCAGACTCTCCTCCTCGTTGTAAACGGGGACGATCACCGACACATCGAGACGCACCTCGCCGCCTGGACTACTCGACCCCATGGGTCCTCCTGGAGTTGCTCGCAGCTACAGCTTCCCGGCACACGAGACTCAAGCCCGACGCGAAACCGGTGAGAGGAGCTGCCATGCGCATGAGCGCACCGCACGACTCCTCCGCGAGACTACTTCCCCTTCGCCTTGTCCTTCGCCTTGTCCTCAGCGGGTGCTGTGCATTGCGCAGGCGCGATGACGCACTCACCCTTCAGCGAGCACTGACGGAGAATCTGCACCTCCACACACGACTCCTCGACGGGGTCGCACGTCGTGCAAACATCGCCGCACTTCTTCTTGGCGCAGGAACTGAAAGGTTCATCCAGATCATCGCCGCCGCCCCTGGAAGCCGACCCCTCGCCTGGAGTACTCGAGACCTCACCCATCAACTCGAGGTCGAGCCCGTCCGAGGCCTTCTTCTTCGGCTGATCGGGCTCCTTCTTCGGCCCACAACCGAACACGAGGCAAGTAGCCAGAACCGCAAAACCCGAACCCAACAAACGCGTGCTCACCGCCATGGCCGGGAGACCTTAGCGGAACTTCCGCGTTTTCGCGACAGCGTTCTGCTCCTCCTGCACCAATCGGCCAAGGAGTTGGTACCCAAGAAATCGCCCACAATTCCTGTGAGATCGTTCGTCCTCAGCGGATCGTGCCACGCCGGCGAGCGCGCTCCAGAGCAGCGGTCTCAGGGTCCCACTCCGGCAAGGACCCTGCACTCCGAGCGGGCTCGGGCGCGCCGACCAGGCGTCTTCAACGGGCTCCTGTTCCGCAGGGAAGCGTCGGGGCGAATCGGCCACGGCACCCGCGGAATGCCTTCAGCCTCCCGAGGTCGGCGGCTCGAGCGTCGACCCCGGGATGGCGGCGTTTCAGCCGCCCTGCCGACGCTGGAACGCCGGGATGTCCCAGTCAGCGTCGGACGTGGATGCCGGAAAACGCCCGCGCTGAACCTGACCCGTGATCGCTTGATTGTCCCGAACGGCAGGCACCGGGCCCGACGCGCGACGCGCATAAGCCGGCACGGCCTCGGGGCGGGAATTCGCCGGAACGGTGCGTGCAACCGGCAGGGTCTCCACGACGGTCGCCGGTCGGCGAGCCTCACATGCGACGTCGACTGGCATGGTTTCGTGTGCGTGGTCGAAGCCGGTGGCGATCACGGTCACCTTGATGGCATCACCCATGTTCTCGTCGGTGCTCGCTCCGAAGATGATGTTGGCGTCCTCATGAGCTTGCTCCTGGATCAGCGACGCCGCTTCGTGGATCTCGCGCATCTTCATGTCCGGACCACCGACGACATTGATGAGCACGCCGGTTGCTCCCTCGACGGAGATGTTGTCGAGGAGCGGAGACCGAACGGCTTGTTCCGCAGCGAGACGGGCACGCCCCTCGCCTTTCGCGCAACCAGTACCCATGAGCGCTCGCCCCATGGCCGACATCACGGTTCGGACGTCGGCGAAATCCACGTTTACAATACCGTCGAGCGTGATGAGGTCACTGATACCCTTGACCGCCTGGAACAGAACCTCATCGGCCTTGCGGAACGCATCGATGAACGTCAGCTCGTCGTCCGCCAACGTGATGAGCTTCTCGTTGGGGATGGTAATCAGAGTATCGACCTGCTCCGACAGCATCGCCAATCCCTGCTCGGCTCGGCGTGCACGCTGGCGTCCTTCGAAAACGAAAGGCTTGGTCACCACGCCAACCGTCAGCGCCCCCTCCTCGCGCGCGAGCTGAGCGATGACCGGAGCCGCTCCGGTGCCCGTCCCGCCGCCCATGCCGGCGGTGATAAATACCATGTCCGCACCTTGGATGGCCTCTTTGAGTCGCGTGACATCTTCGAGCGCCGCCTTGCGGCCCTTTTCGGGATCCGCCCCAGCGCCCAGACCCCGGGTGATGTTGGCACCAATCGGAATCTTCTCGACCGCTGCGTTGGCGTTGAGAGCCTGAGCATCGGTGTTCACCGTCACGAACTCAACGCCCTCGAGGCCGAAGTGAATCATGGTGTTGATGGCGTTACCGCCAGAGCCACCAACGCCCACGACCTTGATCCTGGCTTGGTACGGAATGTTCTCGTCTGCGAACTCGATTGAGAAACTCATGAGCAATTCTCCCGGGCTATCTGCGTGTCCTTCGCGTGCGCGGCTTCGGGCTGCCTCACCCTACTAGTGCCCCGCTCTCGCTCTGGAACTGTTCCGCCAAACTCTCACTCTTCGAACACGGCGCGATGGCTGTCCTCAGAATGCGTCCCGCAGCCAACGCCAAAGGCCACCATTCGTTTCGGCCACCTTCGCCGCCGCCTTGACAGGATCGGCAGCGGGAATGATCTCTTCCACGCTCGCCGCCTCACCGAGACGCTGAGCCCCGTACTGGACCAGACCGACGCCGGTCGCAAACTGCGGCCCCTGAACCAGCTGAACGATGCCACGCACGCCCACGGGTACCCCGAGCCGGACCGGCATTCCCAGTATCTCCTCCGCGCACTCCACCATGCCATCCATGAGCGTCGCGCCACCGGTCAGGACACATCCGGAACTAACCTGTTCGAGCAGGCCGGTCTCCTCGATGCGGCGCCGTGCCTCGCTGAAGATCTCCTCGACCCGCGGCTCGATGATGTCGCTGAGCAGCCTCCTCGGCACTCGCCGCGGAGCGTGTCCCCCAACCCCGGGAACCTCGATCTCCTCATCGTCAGCCACCATTCGGCCCAGCGCGCAACCGGAGTTGCGCTTGAGGCGTTCCGCCTCTGCCATCGGCGTTCGAAGCCCTGCTGCAACGTCGCTTGTGATGTTGTTGCCGCCAGCGGGAATCACACTGACATGCGCGATCCCGCCGTCCGCGTAGAGCATGAGGTCCGTGGTGCCGCCACCGATATCGATCACGGCGACCCCAATCTCCTTCTCGTCGTCGCTCACGACCGCCTCAGCGCTCGCCAGCGGCTGCAAGACGACGTCAGCCACCGAGAGGCCACACCGTTCGACGCAACGCACGACGTTCTGGACACAGGAAGTCGCCGCGGTCACCAAGTTCACGTGCACCTCGAGGCGCACCCCACTCATACCGATCGGGTCGCGGATCCCATCCTGGTTGTCGACGACGTACTCGCGTGGCAGGGCATGGAGGATCATCCGGTCGGCATCGACCCGGATCGCCCGCGCTCCCTCGATCACCCGGTCGAGATCGGCGCGCGTTACCTCACGTCCTTGGATGGCGCAAACGCCATCCGACACGAGGCTGCGCACGTGGCTTCCGGCGACCCCGGTATAGACGGTGTTGATCTCGACACCCGCCATCGTCTGCGCCGCATCGATGGCCTCGCGAATCGAGCGCACCGTCCACTCGATGTTCGCGACGACGCCCTTGCGGAGGCCACGACACGCGACGTTGCCTACGCCGAGAATGGTGATGCCATCGTTGTCCACCTCGCCCACCACAGCGGTGACCTTGGTGCTCCCAAGATCCAGGCCAACGACGATCTCTGGTGTCGTAATCGCGTGATTCATGACTATCCCATTGCTGCAAACCGCAACTCACCCGGCCGGCGGGAAGCCGAGGCTCCATCGACGCTGCCATGGCGCCCTGCCAGGGGCCAAGTTTTGGCGGGTCAACTCGCCCCTCATCGCATCCTCACCACAACGCGCTCGGCATGGGCCTGATTGTCGAGGAAAATGATGCCCGGAACTTGCCCTTCGGACGCCGACTTCCCCACCACTCGCGCCGCCATCAGCAGCTTCTTCCGCCACTGGCCTTCACCGAGATGGAGCGTGATGGGAGCCCTACCGATGGTCATCACGGCTTCCCCACCCGCTCTGAGGTGTATCTCCTGGGGCGGGTAGACACGGCTCAACTCAATACGCTCGTACTGGCGGAGGATCTCGAGGGCGACGCCAATCCGCTCAATCTCCCGGGCCTTGTCTCGTGCCATGTTCTCCGGAGACACTCCGGTGATGACGACGAAGTCGTGGGGATCTCCGGCCTCGCGCTTCTTGAAGGGAACACCCGTCTTGGAAACGAGGTAGAGTTCTCCAGCAATCAGTGCCGCCGCACCGACCTCGCGCTCTTGCAAGGCGATCCTGAGGGTGCTCGGAAGCTCTCTGGTGATCCGGGCCTGCTCCACCCAAGGGTCGGCGAGGAGCCGCTTCTCTGCGATCCCCGTATCTACGGAGAAGAGATTCTGTCCCAGCTGGATCCCGGCGAGCTCTGCAATAACGGCATCGCCACGCTGCCGTTGCCCCTCCACCTCGATCTTGCCGACGCCAAAACGAGGAGAGGTCAGAGCAAATCGGTAGGTGCCCCAGGCGACTCCGCCAGAAAGCGCCACCACGAGCGAAACCCCCAATACGAGTCGGAAACCCGTGGCGAGCGCTCCCAAGACGCTACCGGTGGCGTGCACCGGATTGTGCCCGGTGGCCGCATCCGGCAAGCAATCCTCGTCCATGCCACTCGGTTCCGGCGGAGCCTCGATGATTCGGGGCCGGACGGACTTGCCCCTACCGCGGGTTGCCATCAGTACCCCCTCGCTCCTGCAGGAGCAGACGAACGTCGTCCAGCACGCGATTGATGTCACCTGCGCCAAGTGCGATGACGACGTCGCCAGGCCTAGCCATGTCCGCAAGCCGCTGGGCAATGTCGGCGCGGCCCGCTACGTGCTCGACTGAGTGGTGCCCGTGCCTAGCTATCCCGTCAGCGAGCGCCGCTGCACTGACCCCCTCGATTGCTTTCTCTCCGGCGGCATAAATGTCAGCCACGATGAGCGCGTCCGCCTTATTGAAGGCGCGGGTGAACTCCTCGAAAAGCAGGTGCGTGCGGGTGTAACGGTGGGGTTGGAAGGCGACAATGACCCGTTTGTCGAACGCCCGGCGCGCTGCCTCCAGCGTTGCCATCACCTCGGCGGGGTGGTGACCGTAGTCATCAACGAGGGTCACCCCATTCACGACCCCCATGATGCTGAACCGGCGCGCCACGCCGTCGAAGGTGGCAAGCGCCTCCTTGATCACGTCGAAGGGCACCTCCAGCTCGTCGCCGATGGCGATCGTCGCGAGAGTATTCAGCACGTTGTGCTGCCCGGGCATCCGCACCGAGAACTCGCCCAGCGGTTCACCCCGTCGGAACACGAGGAACCGGCTTCCGACCCCCCGAAACAGGATCTCCCGCGCCGAATAGTCCGCCTGCGGCGAGAGACCGTAGGTCACGTGACGACGCTGGATCCGCGGCAGGATGTCCTGCACGTGCGGATGGTCGAGGCAGAGCACGGCAAGCCCATAGAATGGCACTTTCTCAGCGAACTGAACAAAGGCTTCCTTCAAATTCTCGTGGGTCCCGTAGTGATCGAGGTGCTCAGGGTCGATGTTGGTAATGGCGGCGATCGTCGGCGATAGCCTCAGGAACGAGCCATCACTCTCATCGGCCTCGGCAACCAGCAGATCCCCTTCCCCCAGCTTCGCGTTGCTACCGAGTGCTGCCATCCGTCCGCCAACGACGACGGTGGGGTCGAGACCAGCAGCCCGAAGCACGGTGGCAACAAGGGACGTCGTCGTGGTCTTGCCGTGCGACCCGGCAATCGCCACCCCGTACTTGACGCGCATCAGCTCCGCCAGCATCTCCGCCCGCGGAATGACGGGGACACCACGCCGATGCGCCTCCTCAATCTCGGGATTCTCCGGCTTGATGGCGCTCGAGAACACGACGACGTCGGCTCCCCCCACGTTCTCGTGCCGATGGCCGAGATCGATGCGAATGCCGAGCCGCCGCAGCCTGCCGGTCATCTCCCCGTCGCGCAGGTCAGAACCGGACACCTCGAAACCGAGCGTCCGGAGGATTTCTGCCAGACCGCTCATCCCGATCCCCCCGACCCCTACGAAGTGCACATGACGAACACGTCCTCGAAACATTTGATCGGACTCCTTGATGAGCTCATCCAAACGGAACTGCGCGCGCCGGGCTCGAGCTCAGCGAATCGCGGCTGGGGGCTCGAATACCAGCAAGATCGCAAAGATCTCGGGCAATCTCCCGGGCCGCCGTCGGCTTGCCAAACGCGGCCGCCCGCGATGCCATGGCTCGAAGTCGGGATTCGTCCTCGATGAGGGGCCCGAGCGCCGCCAATAGCGCCTGCACTGGGTCGTCTTGAGGAGCAATACACACGGCCGCGCCCCAACGCTCGAGAGCCTCGGCGTTACGCCTCTGATGATCTCCCGCCGCGAACGGGTACGGGAGCAGCACACTCGGACGCCCGATGGCAGCGATCTCACTGACCGCGCTGGCGCCCGAACGACTCACCACGAGATCGGCCGCGGCGAGCGCCGAAGGTACGTCGTCGATGAATGAGACGACCTGCGCGACCCTGCTCAGGCCCAGGGAGTCGTACCGCTGATGCGTTGGCTCCTCGTGTTTCGGCCCACACTGGTGGACGACGTGGATGCGATCCTTGAAAGCGGCCAGGGCCTCGGGCACGGCTTCGTTCAGCGACTTCGCTCCCTGGCTCCCGCCCAGCACGAGCACCTCCCGTATGCGCCCTCGGGGCTCGAAAGGGCACGGCTCGAAGCCCGCCCTGAGGGGCACGCCTAGCCTGCGAACTCGAGCCGGCGCAAAGGCCGCTTCCGCCTCCGGGAAGGCGGTATATGCCCGCTGCACCATCGGCGCCGTGAGGGCGTTGGCCAACCCCACGACTGCGTTCGGTTCCAGCAAGGCCAACGGTACCCCACGCAACCGAGCCGCAGCGGAAATCGCCCCTGCCGCATAGCCCCCCACCGAAAACACGACGCTTGGAGCCCGCCGATCGAGCAGCTCAAGGGCGGAGGGGATCACCTTGAAAACCTGGCGCACACCCTTGAACGCCCCGAGAAGGCCCGCCCCCCTGAGGGGATGGGCGTCAAGCAGCTCCAGCTCGTATCCACGTTCGGGCACGACGCGTGTCTCGATTCCGCGACCCGAGCCCACGAAAACGATTCCTTCGCTGGGCACGATGTCGTGCAACGCGTCCGCCACAGCAACCAGCGGGAACACGTGGCCACCCGTGCCTCCCCCAGCGAGGATCACGGTCATCCGACGCTCCCCAGCATACCGCGCACGCGTTTCCCTCGGGAAACGCCGTCGCCGCCACGCTCGGCAGCTGCTGCGCCTCCGCATGTGTCCGATAGACTCGCGACCATCGCGCTCACCTCCGGCGGCCGTCCTGAAAACGCTTCGCTCCGGACGTTGGCCTGGCTTTGGCGCGGCCTGGAAACGTTGAGGAGGACACCCATGGCGACGGCGCTGACGAGAAGGGAGGAGCCGCCATAGCTCACGAACGGTAGAGTCAGTCCCTTGGTGGGAGCGATCGCCATCGACACGGCAAGATTGATGAGAGCCTGAACGCCAAAGAGCACGGCCGTCCCGAATGCGATGTAGGAGCCGTAGTCGTCGGGCGCCGCGAGGGCGGCACGGACCCCGCGCAGCACGATGACGAAATAGACGGCGCAGAGAGCCAGGATTCCAAGGAAACCCAGCTCCTCACCGATGATCGCCGACACGAAATCGGTATGGGCCTCCGGAAGGTACAGCGTCTGCAGACCTTTGCCGATGCCGAGCCCAGTGATCTCCCCGGAGCCGAAGCTCATGATCGACTGAAATGGCTGATACGCCAGATCCTGGCGGTGCTCCACCATGTTCCGCCAGGCTTCGATGCGAGCGACTCGATAGGATGTCGAGCTGACCGCCCAAACTGCAAAGACAGAGCCAAGGAGCGCGGCACCCAGCAGATACCCGAGCCGCGCACCGGCCACGAACAGCAGCGTGAACGTCACGAAGAGCAACACGACCGCGCCCCCGAAGTCCGTCTGCTTGAGACAGAGGAACATGAGGAGGCCCGCCATGATGAAATGCGGAAGCATGCCGATCTTGAAGGACTTCACCTGATCCCGCTTCTTCGCGAGGGAATAGGCAAGCCAGAGCACGAGAGCGAGCTTGGCCGCCTCGGACGGCTGCACCTGGATCGGTCCGAGCTTGAGCCACCGCGCCGCCCCACCTGCGGTGTGCCCAAAACCGATGATGCTGAGCACCATGAGCACCGTCACGGCGCCGAGAATCGGATAGGTCAGCGGCCGGAGGCGGTGGTAGTCGAAGCGCGAAGCGAGATACATGAGCACCAGCGAAACGCCCGCATAAGCCGCCTGCTTCTTGAGAAAGAACTGCGGATCGCGGTGAGTCACCGTGGCTTCTATGGTGCTCGCGCTGTAGACCATGACCACGCCGAACCCGATGAGAGCAATGACGACAGCGGCCAGAACGACGTCGACCGGGCCTGACCGCACTCGGGATTGCACGAGGCGACGCAGCGTCGTGGTCACTTCGACACCGACCCCTCGCCGCTATCCCTCATCCTCAGGACATGCGCAGCGGCAACGAATTGGTCGCCTCGGTCAGCGTAACTCTTGAACATGTCGAAACTCGCACACGCGGGACTGAGAAGCACCGCGTCCCCTGGCCGAGCCAGCCCGAAAGCCACCTCCACCGCCTCTCCCATGGATGCGGCTCGATGCACCGGAACGACGCCGGCAACGGCCTTGGCAATCGCGTCCGCGGCCTCACCGATCACTACCACCGCGCGTCCCTTCTGCTCCAGGGCCAGAGCCAAATCGGCGTAGGACCCCAGCTTGTCGCGTCCTCCGGCGATGAGCACCCCTCGCTCCTCGCGCAGCCCCCGGAGGGCCGTTACCGACGCCCCGACGTTGGTCCCCTTCGAGTCGTCGTAGAAGCGTACGCCTCCTATCTCCGTCACATACGCCATGCGGTGGCCAAGTGGACGGAAGGCATCGAGGGCGCGCCCCACGTCATCGGGGCCAACGCCGAACGGCCGAGTTGCGGCGATCGCAGCGGCCACATTCAACACGTTGTGGCCGCCTTGAAGGCGGCTCGCAGCGGTGTCGAACGCTATGCCCGATTTGCGCTCTACGACCAGGCTGCCGCTTGTCTCATAGTCAGCCTCCTGGCCGAAGGTCACCAACTGCCCGCGCCCCCTTCCCGCCTGCGCCGCGCAGACGGCGTCACCGTGAGGTACGACGGCATAGTCGTCCTCCCGCTGATTGACGAAGGCATTGCCTTTTGCGTCCGCGTAGTCCTGAAAGCCATCGTAACGATCAAGGTGATCGTCCGTGATGTTGAGCAGAACGCTCACACGCGGCCGAAACGTTGGAACGCGTTCGAGCTGGAAACTCGAGGCTTCCAGGACGAGCATGTCGAACTCCTGGGTCGCTACCTCGCAGACGGGTGTTCCGAGATTGCCGCCACAAAACACCCGATGGCCGGCGGCTCCCAGGATATCCCCGATCAGGGTCGTAACCGTGCTCTTGCCATTCGTGCCGCCGACACAGAGGATGGGCGCACGCACAAACCGAGAACCGAGCTCGAGCTCCGATATGACTTCGACGCCCGCGGCACGCGCTCGTTCGACCGCCTCCATCCGAGGCACCCCGGGCGAGATGACGATGAGGTCCGCCGAGCGCCAGTCGACTCCATCGTGACCCCCGAGGCGGAGCTCGATCCCCATCTCACCAAGAGGGCAGGCTAGCTGTTCCGCCGACTTCGAATCGGTGCCCAGAACCCTCGCTCCGGCGCTGCGGCACAACTTCGCGGCGGCAACCCCGCTTGCACCCAGCCCCAAAACGATGACGCGACGACCACCGAGTTCCATGGTTAACGCACCTTCAACGACGAGAGGCTCACGAGGGCCAAAAGAATGGAGATGATCCAGAACCGGACGATGATCCGAGGCTCCGGCCACCCCTTCTTCTCGAAGTGGTGGTGGATAGGCGCCATGAGAAACACCCGCTTGCCGAAGAGACGGAAGCTTACGACCTGGGTGATCACGCTGAGCGTCTCCACGAAGAAGACACCGCCGATGATGATGCTCAGTAGCTCGGTCTTGGTGAGCACCGCCATCATTCCCAGGCCCCCGCCCAAGGCGAGCGACCCCACGTCCCCCATGAACACCTGCGCCGGGTAGGTATTGTACCAGAGGAACCCGATCCCAGCGCCAATCACCGCAGCCGCAAAGACAGCGAGCTCGGCCATTGCTGCGATGCCCGCGATGTCGAGGTACTCCGCGAGAGGGCGACCAAACAGGACCGAGCCCGCCACGTAGGCCCACACCATGTAGGTGCCCGCGCTGCTCATCACCGGCCCGATCGCGAGACCGTCCAAACCGTCCGTGAGGTTTACCGCGTTGCTCATGCCGACCACGACGAACAGCGCGAATGCGGCGTAAAGCCACAGGGGAAGCTCGATGGGATGCTTGTCGAAGGCAAGGAACGGGACGCTGAGCCGCGTCCGAATCTCGATCCACTCCGGCGGCAGCTGCGGGCTATCCAGGAAGAGATAGGCGATCACGGCGCCGCCGATCACGACCTGCCCAAGGATCTTGAAGCGCCCTGGCAGCCCCCTGGAGTTGCTCCCCTGGATCTTCAGGCGGTCGTCCAGATAGCCGATCGCCCCGTATCCCGCGGTCACGATTGCCGTCGCCAGCACGAAGGCGTCGCGAACGTTCGCCCAGAGGACAGTCGGCACCAGAACGCACAGCAGGATGAGCGCTCCGCCCATGGTGGGCGTCCCGGCTTTGACTCGATGCGTCTCCGGGCCCTCCTCGCGGATCACTTGACTGATCTGCTTGCCACGCAGCTGACTGATGAACCAAGGTGCCAACACGAAGCTCATCAACATGGCGGTCATCGTGGCCATGATGATCCTGAAGGGAGTGTACCGGAGAACGTTCAGCACACTGGCCCAGCCAAACTTCGTGCTGAGCGGGTAGAGTAGTTCGTAAATCATGCCGCTCCCCCGCTCCGCCTCATGAGAGTATCCACCACGGTCTCCAACCTCACGCCCCGAGACCCCTTGACCAACACGACGTCGCCAGACTCGACGACTGAGCTCGCAAGCTCGGCCGCTTCGGCGGCATCGTCCGCGAATCTGACCCACGCTCCACGCGCCTCGGCAGCATCGGCGAGCAAGCGGGCCTCACCGCTCACGGCCACGAGACGGTCCGCCGGCTCCACCAGATCGGCGAGCTCTCGGTGCGCCCTCGCGGACTCGGCGCCGAGTTCGCGCATCTCGCCCAGCACCATCACCAACCGAGCGCCCCGCACCCGAGCCAGCTCGCGCGCGGCGTGCACAGAACTACGAACGCTCCCCGGATTGGCGTTGTAGGTGTCGTCCAGAACGCAGGTTCCGTCGCCGAGCTCGCGGGGCTCGAGACGCCCTCCCGCCCCCGTTGCCACGGCCGAGCAAGCGGCGTCCACGTGCTCCGACTCGAGCGCTCGGCCGAGGATAGCTTCGGCCGCAGCAACCCCGGCAGCCCAGCTCATCGCCCCCGCCATCCCGAGCAGCGCCGTCCGTATCTCCACATCGGCGCCCCGCGGCCGACCGAGGGTGATGACCTGCTGTAGGCCCGCCGGGCGTCGCTCAATGACTCGGTATTGGGCCGCACCCGAGACACCGAAGGTGACCCGATGCTCGCTCCGACAACGGCTGAGCTGACGAACCGCTCGAGCGTCGTCGCCGTTGGCAACCGCGATGCCTTGCTCGCCGAGGGCTGCAAACATGTCCCCCTCCTCGGCCTCGATGGCGTCAAGGTCCCCGATCCCCTGGGCGTGTTCCCAATCCACCAGGGTCAGCACCGCCACGTCGGGCCGCACCACCTGGCCAAGCTCTGCCACTTCGCCGCGCAGATTCGTCCCAACCTCGACGACTGCCCAGGAGTGTCGTGGCTCGAGGCCAAGCAACACACTGGGAACCCCGACGCGATTGTTGAGGTTTCCCGGAGTAGCGTGGACGCGCGTCGGCTCGACAGCCTCGAGAAGAGCCGCGGTCGTAACCCGCGTCGTGGTCTTCCCGGCAGAACCGACGATGGCGCAGAGCTTCTGGCCCCCCCGCAGCCGGTGCGCTCGGGCGAGCGCGCCGAACGCCGTGAGGGTCGACGGAACAACGAGCTGGGGTAGCTCCACCATGCCCGTCGCCCGCTCGACCAGAGCCGCTGCCGCACCGCGCTCGATGGCCTGTGACACGAAATCGTGACCATCGAAACGCTCCCCAACGAGCGCCACATACAGTTTGTCGCGAAGAGGCTTTCTGGTGTCCGTCTCCACCCCGGATACGAACTCGAAGGGCTTTCCACAGAGCTCCGCCCCCGTCGCCGACATGAGCTCCTGTAGTGAGAAACGGGCAAGATTGCTCGGAATTGGCGTCGCCATCATGCCCCCCGTCGACCACGTCGGATTCGCAGGGCGCGCCGGCACTCCTCGCGATCATCGAAATGGATCGTCCGATCCGCGAAGATCTGATAGTCTTCGTGGCCCTTTCCTGCCACCAGCACGACGTCACCCGGATCAGCATCCAGGACGGCGAGTTCGATGGCTCTCGCCCGATCCAACTCAACGACGTAGCGCACGCCAGCGGCCGACAGCGCAGGTTCGACCGCTGCCGCGATGGCCTCCGGCGCCTCGCTCCGCGGATTGTCGTTGGTCAAGTAGGCCACATCTGCCGAGGCCGCAACGGCTGCGCCCATCTTGGGTCGTTTCCCTGGATCCCGGTTGCCGCCGCAGCCAAAGACACAATGCACCCGACCCATCGTCAATGCTCTGACCGCGTCCAGGGCTCGAACCAGAGCGTCCGGCGTGTGCGAGTAGTCAACCAGCACCACGACGTCGTCTGACGCTTCGTCGCAGCGCTCGAGACGCCCGGCCGCCGCTCCCACCTCGCCGAGGGCGCGCGCCGCAGCCGTCACGTCGAGACCGAGCGCCTCGACAGCCCCGAGAGCCCCCAGAAGGTTCTCGAGGTTGTGCGCCCCCACGAGACGGCTCTCGAGTTCGATGTGCTTTCCCCAGAGCTCGACCGTGCCGCGGATCCCCTGCCCGTCGCAGCGAACCGCGACGGGTCTGAGGTCGGCCCGCGACGACGGCGAGCATCCGACGCGAATGACTCGCGAGGCGCGCGTCTTGTGGGCGATCAAGCCGCCGAAGGGATCATCGACGTTGATGACGGCCGCCCGCGGCTCGAAGTCCACGAAGAGTCGCAGCTTCGCTGCCCCGTAGGCCTCCATCGTGCCATGGAAGTCGAGATGGTCCTGGGTCAGGTTGGTGAACAGCGCGACCCCGAAGCGGATCGCCTCCACGCGGCGCTGCACCAGGGCGATGCTGGACGCCTCCATCACCAAGTACTGCCCGCCCTGTTCGACGACGCCGCGCGCGAATCTTGAGATATCGTCGGCCTCGGGCGTCGTGAGGCCGCACTCGGCGGAGAGACCGGGAAACTCGAGACCCAGCGTCCCGATGCGAGCGGCACGCCGCCCCATCCGCCCCAAGGCCTGCTGGATGAGCCAGGCGATGGTCGTCTTGCCGTTGGTGCCGGTGACGCCAACCACCTCGAGCTCCCGACAAGGCCAGCCATTGAGCACCTCGGCAGACACGGACAGCGCAGCTGCCGGGTCGGTGACGGAGACGATTGGAACCCCCAGCTCGACAGCGGAGTGTCCCTTACCCGTGATCACCGCCCTCGCACCGCGCGCGACAGCATCAGAACAATGCATGAGGCCGTCGCTGCGCATACCGGGGCGCGCCACGAAGACGTCGCCGGGCACCACGGCTCTCGAGTCGTGACGAACGTCGGCTACTTTCGTCGCGGCATCTCCAACCAGCTCGGGTTCGTAGCGCGCGAGAGCCCGAACGAGTTCGCCAAGGCTCAGGGTCGTGGTTCCGCGATGGGCAACTAGGTCGTTCATGATGCTGGCTCGAACTCGAGGATCAATCGCTCCCCCTTACCGAGGACCTGACCCGGCGGCGGGACCTGCCGAGCCAACATGCCCGAGCCTTGAACCTCGGGCTCGACGCCAAGCTCAACGGCTCGCGTGACCGCCTCGCGTATGGGCCATCCAGTCATGTCGGGGACCCGAACCTGACCTTCGGCAAGGCGCCCCGCACTGGCCGCGACCTCCTGCACGGGAGGCTTCTTCCCGTGAGCGCGACGCACGGCTTCGAGCAGCGCCGCCGCAGGGTCGCTGCCCCTGGCCAGAGCCTTCGGATCGGCTCGCTCGGCCCCTCGGGGGATGACCCCTCGATGCTTGAGCACCCAATCCGCAACACGCCGGAACACAGGCGCCGCCACGTTACCCCCCGCGTGATCGACCCTCGGCTCGTCCACCATGACGGCGATCACAACCTCGGGGTCCTGGGCAGGCACGAATCCCACGAACGATGCGATGTAGTCGTCGATTGAGTATCGCCCAGTCCGAGGATCCGTCTTCTGCGCGGTTGCGGTCTTGCCGGCCACGAGGTGTCCGCTCACCGCGGCGGCGGTTCCGGTCCCTTCGTCTTCCGTGACGCCCACCATCATCTCGGTGACGGCGCGCGCCACCCAAGTGGGGACGACACGGCGACGAACCTGCGTCGAGTTCTCCCTCACCAGCTCGCCCTGAGCCGTCTTGACCCGCCGAACGAGGGCCGGCTGCAGGAGCTGACCGCCGTTGGCGATGGCAGCCGTAGCGCTGGCAAGCTGGAGATTGGTCACGCTAATCCCCTGACCGAAGGACGCAGCCGCCGTCTCCACCTGCACCCAGGGCCGCCCACGCGGTCGGAGCGTTCCGGAGCTCTCTCCAGGCAGAGGGATCCCCGTATCTTGGCCAAATCCGAAGCGACGGAGCGCGTCGTAGAGCTTGTCGCCTCCGAGCGCGAGACCGATCTTGGCGGCGCAGATGTTCGAGGAGAGCGCAAGCACCTGGGAGACCGTGAGCCATTCCGCCGGGTGCGTATCGCGAAACACGACGTTGTCGACCGCCATCATCCCCTTCTCGCAGAAGAGTCGATCGGTCGGCTTGATGACTCCGCTAGCCAGACCCGCAGCGACGGTGAAGATCTTCATGCTGGAACCGGGCTCGAAGACATCGGTGAGCCCTCGATCCCGTCGCGTGTCGACCTCGCTGTTTCGGTAATCATTCGGATTGTAACCGGGCCAGCTGGCCATGGCGAGGATCTCCCCCGAGTAGGGATCCAGCACGACCACTGAGCCGCCCGTCGCTTCGAAAGTCTTGGCGGCAAGCGCGAGCTCTCGCTCGGCCACGTACTGAAGGCCCTGATCGATGGTGAGCCAGACGTCGTGGCCAGCCAGAGCCTGATCGTCCTGGATCCCATCCGCCAGTAGCAGCTGCCCCGAGCGATCTCGAAGTCCCCGAAGCTGCTCCTCGTGGCCCTCCAGCTCTCGATCCAAGCTCAGCTCCAGGCCGTCGAGACCGGCTCCGTCGGGCGAAACGAAGCCAAGCATCGAGCCTGCCAGACTACGCCGCGGATAGTATCGCCGACCCTCACCCTCGACGATGAGCCCCCGAATCCGTTCGTCGCCGGATTCGCTCGAAGAGGAGAGACGCCGTACAGACTCGATCTCTTGGGCACTGACTTGCCGCTTGAGCCACGCGAAACGGCGTCGGGCGAGGATCTTCCTCTCCACCGCCGCAAAATCGAGCTCGAACGCCTGGGCAAGCCGCGTCGCGGCTCGGCGCGCTGCAGCGGGGATCTCCTCCTCGGACACGCCCCGGAGTAACTCGAAGGCATCGAGGCTGACGCTCGGCACTTCGACGCTGACGGCTAGTGCGCCACCGTTCCGGTCGTATACGCTGCCGCGCTTGGGACGCACTTGGAGCCGCCGCTGTCGCTGCTGCTCAGCACTCTCGCGCCAGCGCTCTCCGTCGCGAACCATGAGGTCCCATCCGCCAGACACCACGAACCCAAGGCCGACCGACAGAAGAGCGCACACCACGCCCATGCGAACGGCCACCCACTTGCGCCGCGACTGCTCTTGCGGATTCATCGCTTCGCCTCCGCAATGGTCACTGGTTCTTCCTCAGAAGAGGGCTGCTGGCCCGCGGGAATGATGCGGTCGGGTCCGGGTTCGGTCATACCGAGCAGCGAGCGCGCAATGAACTCGACCCGCTCCGGGGTCTCGTAGGCCGCCTTCTCGAGCTCTAGCGCGCGCTTCACCTCCCGGAGACGGGCCAGGTGAGCGTGCTCCCGCCCAAGTTCGTATCCAAGCTCGATCGACCGTGCCCGCAGGGCAAGATGCAAGACAAACGCCGACGACGCGGCCACAACGGCCAGAGTCCAGAGAACGAGAAATGTGCTCTGAAACCTCATGCTGCCGCCGCTCTCCTGGCGTGCGTCGACTCCGCTCGCCGCAGTCCCGCGTGGCCGGACGAAGCACGGCTCACGGCTCGACCTCACCGACGACTTCGAGCTCGACGCTCACGCGACGGGCGGACCTTAGCTTCGCGCTGCGCGCGCGGGGGTTGGACGCACGCTCCTCGTCGCTGGCGACCAGAGGCTTGTTGGTGAGCCGTTGCCAGAGAGAACGCTCGAGAAACGCTCGCTTGACGAGACGATCCTCGAGGGAGTGGAAGCTGATGATGGAAGCGACGCCACCGGGGCGCAGAACCCGAGGCGCGAAGCCGAGCAGCCCTTCGAGCTCTGCCAGCTCCTCGTTGACCGCAATGCGGAGAGCCTGGAATGTCTTGGTAGCCGGATCGATCCCCCCGACCCGTCGCGGCCCCACGGCTCGCACCACCGCGCGCCTCAAGTCCTGGGTTGTCTCCAACCTGCTGTCAGCTAGGGCTTGCTTGATGCATCGGGCAACACGCCTCGAACGTCGCTCCTCACCGAGGTAGAAGATCGTATTGGCGAGCTCATCCTGACTCAGCCGCGCGATGAGCTCGAGCGCCGTCTCTCCGTGTTCGGTGTCCATGCGCATGTCGAGTGGACCCTCGAAGCGAAAGCTCATGCCACGCGCCGGGTCGTCGAGCTGAGCCGAGCTCACCCCGAGATCGGCCACGAGTCCGTCCACCCCGCCGGGCTCGAGCTCCCGAAGCCGGGCCTCTACCTCGGAAAAGGCGGCACGTACGACACGGTACCTGCCGGGATACGGGCTGAGCCGGGCCCCCGTCGCCTCGAGAGCCCTGGCGTCCCGGTCGAAAGCGATGACGCGCGCCTGCGGGCAGGCGGCGAGAAGGGCAGCAGAATGCCCGCCACCGCCGGCCGTAACGTCGACGAAAACGGCTCCGGTACGGGAGGCCTGCAGTCGCGGCGAGAGCGCGGCCACGACCTCGGCCGGCATCACGGTGGCATGCTCGTAGGGCGTGGGTTCGAGCTGATAGGCGGCCATGGTCATATCTTGATCTGCTCCGTCACTGCTTGCCTGAATGCCTCGTGCTCCTCTGGTGTCATGCTGATGGAACGATCCCAGAGGGGCTTCGACCAGACCTCGATGATCCGTCCCATCCCCGCAAAGAGGACGTCCTTCTCCAGCGCGGCCTTCTCCCGAAGGTGGGGAGGAACGAGGACTCGGCCCACCTTGTCGAGTTCGCACTCGATCGCGGCGGAAACGTAAAGACGACGGAATCGAACGACGTTGGGGTCCAAACTCGAGAGCTCGCTGATCTTCTGTTCGAACTCTTCCCAGGCCCGCATCGGGTAGAGATGCAGGCACGGGTCGAACGGGGCGGGCGTGAGGATGAAGCGAGCGTCCCCGTCGTGCAGCAAACCATCGCGAAAACGAGCCGGAAAACTGACCCGGTTCTTCGCGTCGATGCGTTGCACGAACTGTCCTCGAAACATCACTTCACACTGATTGGGCTAGGTCGACACTGCTTCCCACTTCTTCCCACTTATCGCCTGAAATTACGGTTCAGGCGCTTGATGTGTCAACTTCAGTGGCGGCGTTCGTGAACGATTCTCATTGGTTATGTGTATACAGGAGACTCACATGAAAATATGCTCAGTATATCGACCGCTCGCCTGGTCGGTCCCAGGAGTCTCCTTCAGCCATGCCACCACCCCTCGGATAGTTCCCGAGGATCAAAGGGTTGCGCGGGCGGCTCGTGGTCCGAGCCTGCGCCTGGTCCCCCACCATGGCCAACTCCCCTGCGCAAAAGAGCGGTAGTTCGACTTAACAACCGGCCCGCTACTCCAAACTACCGCTCCGCACCGGAAGCGGTGGTCCGGGCGTTGGGCAGGTTCGGCGAGCCCAGATCGTCGCAGCACTCAGCAGCCCCAGAGCACTGATCAGTTTGCCCGCCTCCGCGCCCAGGCTGGGCGAGGCGCGTGCAGACAGGCGTTTGGGTGGATGCTGCTGCACGGATCGGTGCTCTGGTTGCCTGTTCTAGAACGACAGCCAACCTGTCCGTTGTTCTAGGGAACGTCGCGAGCAGGAATTGCCGGCCCCCGCGGGACATCGACGCGGAGATTGGGGCGCTTCAGCCGCAGCACTCCGACGAAGAGGGCGATGGCAATGGCAACGGGCACGAGATTGAGGACTACCAACATCGTCTGTTCTCCGGGGGGCTCCTCACTCCCCCGTTCCAAGACCCATGCCACCCCGAACCAGCCCCAAATCGGCGTGAAGTGCGGGGCCGAACCCGTATCCTGTGGGGAAATGCCCATCTCAGTGTCCGGGGAGACACGGTGCCAGAGGCTTCCCCTCGCGAAAGGGGTTCGAGGCCACTCGGTCCGAGTCACCCCGAAAGGAATCCGTTCACTCACTGCAGGGGACCACCGGCGGCGATCCGCCTCGGTCGGCGGGAATCACCGCACGGGAAGCGCCCAGCCCGCTTTCCCGACCGAATCGGAGCTATTGCCTTCGCATCGCAGCTTGCTGTCTATCGAGCACGGCCGAGATTGCGCCGAGCAGAGCCGTTGCCGCAGTCTCGGTTCGGAGCACGTAGGGCCAGGCGCGCACCGGTTCAAGCCCGGCCGTCGTGGCGGCTTCGAGCTCCGCTGGCGTCCAACCGCCCTCGGGCCCCACAAACACCGCGAGTTCGCTGCTGAAAGACACCGACGGAAGCAGATCCCCGAGCTGAGCCTGGGCACGCGGCTCCAGGATCCAGCGAACCTCGGCTCCCTCAACAATTCCGAGCGCGTCAGCGAAGCTGCCCGCAATTTCGAGGTTTGGAACGTCTGCACGACCACATTGCCTGGCCGCTTCGATGCAGATCCTGCGCCACCGCTCCACCTTGTTTCCTGCCGAACCACTGAGCCGCCGCACGCTGCGATCGGCGTCGAGTAGGACGAGCGTCGTCACTCCAAGGGCGGTGGCATCCCGCACCACGGTGTCGAGCTTGTCCCCCTTTCCGGCAGCTTGGACCAGACAACGATGAAGCGGCGGCGGTGCCTGCAGAACCACGGGCTCCTCGACGCAGAGCAAGCAGCCCGCTTCGCTGTCGTCAATGATGAGTGCCCGCGCTTCGACGTGCCCTTCGGGATCGAACACGATGATGGTGTCACCCCTGCCCAGTCGGTGGACGCGCCGAACGTAGCGAGACGCCGCTCGGTCCAACCTCAACTCGCCGCCCCCCAGCGAGGGCACCGGAACGCGAAGGAGGGTCGAACTCACCGCCCCTCGCCTTCCCCGGCCACCCCGGCGCCAAGCGCGACCCCACGCGCCATCAGAACCCGACAACCCTTCGCTTCGGCCGAGAGCGGAGTTCGAAATAGGCAGCGAGAGCTTTCACACTCACGATGTGTCGCAGGCGGTCGGCGGCGTCGCGCGGAATGGGTTGCCCAGCCTCGAGAACCAGCGCGCTCAACGCACCGCCATACACGCAGCCGGTATCGAGTCCGGTAGCCAGCGCATGGATCTGCAAGCCGCGCTGCGCGTCGTGACCGAACACGACGTGGGGCCCGTCATCGTATCGGGCCGCCCAGGACTCCTCTCCCAGGTGGTCGCTGGGTTCCCCGCTCGCGGTGATGCTCCTGAGACGAGTCAGAACCTCTGAGCTCTGTCCCTGAATGGGAATGGCAGGCATGACGCCCGCGTGAACGACCCTGGCGCCATGCTCCGCGAGTTCGATGACCAGCGGCAGCGAATCGAGCCACTCCCACTCGCAGGCGCCCAGCGTGTGCAGGAGCCTCGCCTGTGAAGGCCCGAGGTGGGGGCTCTTGGCGCCGCTTGCCGTGGCGTGGCGAGCTTGAAGCAAGCGCAATTCGTGGTTGCCCAAGACCGCCCGCGCGCCGCGCCGCATCGCGAGCCCAAGCACCCCCAGAGAATCCGGTCCTCGGCTGATCAGGTCCCCGACGAACACGAGATCATCGGCATCGTCGAAACGGACGAGCTCAAGCAACGCGTGAAGCTCGTCTCGACAACCGTGCACATCACCCACGATGACCGTGCGGCCCATTCCGCCAGACCCTAATTCTCGGAAATTGCATGTCAATCTCACACGCCTGGACAGCCCCACGCCTCGCCCAACCGTGGCGGTTGCCTCGCTGCGTCCACCGAACGGCCGCAAGGCGGTTCACCAGGGGTTCGCCGTCGCATCGACACCACAACAGCGCCGCAGGGCAGACGTTCGGTTTAACCTGACGCCAATTTTCCCGAGGGAGCACGGGAGCTTGAGTACGAGGCACCCGGCGTGATACGCGTGCGTGGCCATTGGTCAGGAGGAGTCCCTCGAAATGTCCCTGAGCGCACGCTCCGTAATCGGTAGCCTGATGACAGCAACCCTCACCCTCGCCCTCACCGGCTGCGGGAAAGAGGAGGTCCCGTACTCGCCCCGTCCCGCACCGACGGTAAAGACAGACATGCCTCCGGTGCCCAACATCCCGCAGCGCCCGGTGAAGGTGGGCGATGCCTACACGGTGTGGGGTGCCAGTTACTACCTGCGTAGCCGGGTTCACCAGAAGAAGGTCGCGGGCGAGCAGATCACCATCGAAGGCTACATCGTCAAGACCAACCTGCCCGATGCACCCGAGTGCGCGGTCCATAAGGGCGGTAAAGCGGATCCGGAGGACTGCAAGCCGCCGATTCCCGCGTTCTGGATCGGAGACAGCAAGGACGCGCCCATCAAGGACTGCATCGAGGTTCTCGGCTGGGCGTCGAACTACGCCCAGCTCTACGATGCGATCGAGGAGATCGAGAAGAAGAAGGAAGACGCGGAGCCCATGGATACCTTCTGGGGCAAGCCGATTCCGGTGCCAATCCCCAGCCCCGGCGCCAAGGTTCGCGTCACGGGTCGTTACGGAACCACCTTCACCGGGTCTTCGACAGGCACCGAAGCCGATCCGATCATGGGCATCATGACCTTCCAGAAACTCGACTACATCGAGCAAGCTCCTGAGGTTGCCACCCTACCTGGCATGAAGAAGAAGTAGGCGCACCTGTCGACCCAGTTCGGGATCGACGTCCTCTGCGTGGAAGCGGCGAACAGGGCGACGGCCAGGGTGTCTGACCGGTGTCCTGTTTGCCATTTCGGAGGTGGTGTTTCGGGGTGGGCGGCCCCAGCGTGCGCCGTTGACCCCCGACTGTATGCCACCTCATGGGCATGGATCCGCCAGCGCCCAAGCGTGTGTCGGCACGCCAGCGCGGACTCCAGCTGCCACCCGGGGCGAGGCGCCGTCAGGCATGTCGCTCGGGGGAGTGTGCGGCCAGGGATAGCGCTATAACCTGTCCTCACCAGCGTGCCCCCTGCAGTCCAGTCAGTTGTCCTTCACCGTTCCCACGGTGAGGTTCCGCTGCGCGCCCAACGCCAAGCCAGGAGTGGGGAGCGGTCCGGTGCCGCGCGGAGTTCCCGCGCCTTGACCGTGGGCGCGCGGTCCCTCTGCGCCGCGGCCTTCCTTATTGAACTCTCGCTGCAAGGCTGCGTGAAGCAAGACTACCCGGCGAAGGGAGACGTCGTCTCAGCCGTCGATGTCGAGTTCCCCGACCCCGATAGGACATACCCTGGAATCGATCACGACGACCTTGAGACCAAGCTCGCCACGGCTCCCTCTCCCAAGTTTCTGGGGCTCTGGGAGGGGGTCGCCTTCGACTACGAGATCTTCGATGCCAACGTCTTCGCACGCGACCTCGAGCGTGTCGAACGTTACTACCGAGCACGCGGATACTACGAAGCCAAAGTCGTTGCCGGGCGTGTGGTTAGGATCGACCCACGACACGTGCGGGTCGAGGTCCGCGTCATTCCTGGCCAGCCGGTGCTCACCAGCGCCGTGGAGTTACCCGGACTCGAGAGTCTTCCCTTCGATGTCGCGTTCGAAGCCAAGCGTGCGGTCCGGCTCTGCCGCAATGGTGTCTGCGGGGATACCGACCGCTTCGATGAAAATGAGTATCGACAAACCCGCGAGGACCTACTCCAGGTTCTTCAGAACTCCGGCTATGCGTTCGCCCGCGTCGAACCGAGCTCCACGGTGGATCTCACAGAGCATCGAGCCTCCGTCCGCTATGTGGTCACCGCCGGCCCCGTGGCGAGAGTAGGCAGAATCCGCGTTGCCGGCCTCGAGGAGATCCCGGAGCCCCTGGTGCGCAATGCTCTCGGAGTCCGCGAAGGTGACCGATACTCTCGGTCGGACATTGACGACGCGCGTAGAGCGCTTGCCAGGCTGGGAGTCTTCTCATCGGCGGAAATCCGACAAGACACGTCGCACCCCGAGACAGGCACCGTGCCGCTGACAGTGGTGGTGCGTGAGGGAACGCTGCGGACGGTGCGAGCAGGCATCGGGGCCAGCATCGACGAGCTCGAAGTCACGAACACGCTTCGCCTGGGATGGGAGAGCCGCAATTTCTTAGGGGGCATGCGTCGTCTCCAGATCGATACTCGACCGGGCCTGACCTACTTCCCGACACGACTCGGTCGTTTCCAAGCGCCGACTCACGTTTTTCCCCACAATCGCCTCCGCCTCGAGTTGCGTCAGCCGCTACTCTTCGAAGGGCGTACCACCAGCTACGTCGCCGGGGAGTACAATGTCTATCCTCTGCTCTTCCCGATGGCGCCCGAAGCGAAGCCCGAAAACGAGTTCGTCATAGGCTACAACGAGATCAAGGCGTCGATCGGCGTCGAACGCCCCTTCTTCAGCCACCGCATGGTGGTCACGCCCTCGTACAATTGGCAGATCAACTATCCGTTCGTGTACAAGACGACCCCGCAGCAATCCAGCACTCCCGACGGGTTCGGACGAGTCCTGATCTCGTATCCGGAGATCATCTGGACCCTCGATCTGCGCGATGATCCCCTTCACCCTCGAAACGGGATCTTCCTGAGCGCCTCCACACAAGTCGCTGGATACGTCTTTCGGGGTGACGTCTCCGACGTTCGTTTCCGTCCCGAGCTCCGCACCTACCGGTCCATCTCGCCGGGCGTCGTATTGGCAACGCGCACCAGTCTGGGTTTCTTGTTTCCGTCAGACTACGGCAGCACCCTTCGGGAAGCGGTGGATGGCGTTCCCCTGATGATCGCCGATCCCCAGGACCCACAGGTCGTCGAAGACCAACACAAATTGCTGTTCCGGGCTTTCTACTCGGGCGGACCCAACTCGAATCGGGGGTACGGCTTCCGCGAGGTAGGGCCCCATGGTCCGGTGGGGTTTCTCCTGCAGGGAGGTGATGTCAACTGCTTCAATCCGACGTCCGACGCCGAGCGCGCCCAGTGCGTGCGACCCCTCGGCGGAGTCCTGCTCTGGGAAGAGTCGCTGGAGCTCCGGTTCACCGTCAGCGGCCCCCTCGGTGCCGTGGCATTCGTGGACGCCAGTCACGTCAATCGGTCCATGCGGTGGCGGTTCACCGCGCCGCATCTCTCACCGGGTGCGGGGCTCCGCTACGAGACCCCAGTTGGTCCCCTCAGGCTGGATGTCGGATTCCGAGTACTCGAACACATTGGTGATGCTCCACCCAAGGGCGCAATCCAAGACGAGGCGGCAACGGAGCCACTGTTCGGCCTGGCCCCAATGGCCGTCCACATCGCGCTGGGGGACGCTTTCTAGATGTCCCCCGCTGGCAGCAGGTCACGCTCTCGAATTCGCCGGGCCTTGGCTGCTGCCGCCAAGGGCGTCGCGTTGTGCGTGGTGCTCTTCGCCGCGCTGTGCTTCGGCGCGATCCTGCACTTGAACCTGCCAGGAGGGCGCGCCGCTGCTGCCGAACTGGCGTCGACGCTCGCCTCCGATGCGTTAGTTGGGGACATCCGCGTGGGGGCCGTCGATCGTATCCTACCGCAGTCGGTGCGAATGAGGAACGTTCGCGCGGTGGACGCGAGCGGCGAAGAGGTCGTCCGCGTCACACAGCTTCGGGTTCGATTGAACATCCTGCGCCTGCTGACAGAGCTGCTGCTCCCCGATGATGTCCTCGACATCGTGCTCGATCACGTCCGCGTCGAAGAGGCGGTCGTGACTGTGGTGGAGAACCCTGCCACCAAGCTCCCGCGCATCGCCGAGGCCTTCACCCCAACGCCAGCGCGTATCACGAACCGTGGCGGCAGCCGCCGAGCTGTCCGCGTCTTCCTGCCGTCGATCGAGCTCGGAACCGCGAGCGTAAAGCTTCGACTCGCAGGGGCACCTGAGATCGATGGCCGCCTGACTCGAGTTCACGCCTCGCTCGCCGCGGACTCGAGTGGCGCCGGCATCGATGTGGCAAGATTTGCAGTACAGGCGCGCGAGTCGTCGGGTCTCGTCGCCTCGGGCACTGGCAGTTTCCAGCTCAACACCGCGGGACGTCTCTGGACCACCTTCGCGGGCCACCTTGGCCAAGTCGAGCTGAGCGCTCGCCTGGGCATCAAGGGGCGACACGTTGCTCTGGCCGCCGAGCTTCCCTACGCGAGGCCCGAAGACGTGCGCACAATCTGGCCGGAGTACCCCGTCGTCGTTCCGGCGAGTGGAAGCCTGAGCCTGGTGGGGGATGCTCCTTCTCTTCGTGCGAAGCTTGCGCTCGAGCTGGAGGGGGCTGGAGCCGTCGGAGCGAGCGGCCCCCTCGACATCGACCGATTGAGAGCTGACCTGGCCATCCACTCCCACGATCTGAATCTCCGGGCCTTCCATCAGGAGGCCCCCAGTGTCCTGCTCACCTCAGCCGGTGGCATCACGATTCGTCGGCCCAAACTCGAGTGGATTGCCGACGTCTCCCTTCGCACTAGCCCCACACTCCTCTGGGGTGAGCCGATCCCGAGCCTCGAGGCCGTCGCTCACTACGACTCCCAGGCTCTGTCAGGGACCGCGGTTCTCCACGAACCCGGCGCCCCAGCGCGCGCCGCCTATCGCCTCGCGCCGGACAAACCTCTGCATTTGGACGTCGAGGTACCGTGGTTCACACTCGAACGCGCGCCGCGACTGAAGAAGTACCTACCAGGAGTCGCCGGCTCGGTTCGTACGGACGTCTCCCTCGACGTCGAGGCGGACTCGCTGGTGTCCCGCGCAACCCTCGAGACTCGTCGCCTGAGCAGAGGAGCTGCCGCACTTGCGAGCGGCAGTCTCCAGCTCGAACTGAGCGGCGATCCGCGCAACCCCAAGGACTTCCGGATCACCACCAGAACCAAAGCGATTGGCGCTCGCTACGACGCGACGACCTTCGCAACCGCAAGCCTGAACACTTCGGGAGCCCTGCTCCAGCCCTCCTTCGTGTTGTCGCTCGCCGACCCGCAGCGCGCGCGCATCGAAGTGCATGGCCAACTCAATCTCGACGACCGAGTCGAGCTCGGCCCGCTGCGCTTCGCGTTGAAGCGCCATGGCCATGCGCTCGACGGGCGGCTCGACCATGCTTCCGTCCGAGACGGTGCCCTGGCTCTGACCGGTTTGTCTCTTCGCCAAGGCTCGGGCAGTCTGCGCGGGCGTGCGACGCTTTCGAGGAATCTCGTCGAAGTGGACCTACACGCTCACTCGCTGGATGTGGGGCGCACCGCAGAGATCCTCGGGCTCGGACCCAACCTCGTCGCGGGTACGATCGACTGCGATGCGACACTGACCGAACACGCTGCAGTGTCGCGCCGCGCTGCCCTGAGCCTCCGGGCACAGGACGCACGGGTCGGCACCTCGCCGAAGGTGACCGCGACCGTCGAAGTCTCCCTCGACGATGAGGCACTCACGGGCTCGGCAATCTCTGAGGTTGAGGGAATGGGCATCCTCAGCGGGCGGTGGGACGCCAGCCTCGCGGGTTCCGTCATGGACCCCGAAGCCTGGATGGCGCTTACCGGCGACGCTCTCTTCGAGCTGAACTACCTCCGTCTTTCAGCGTTGGAAACGTTCGTCGGTCGACACCTTCCTGTGTCGCACATCGACGGGGCAGGCTATGCCCAACTGCGAATCCTCCGAGAAGAGCCCGGCGCGCTACCCCACCTGATGTTCGTCGGTGTCACTCAGGGACTGGCCCTAGATGTCCAGACCCCGGCCGCGCTCTCACGCGGGAACGTGACGGTGACCTCTGCTCCTGGCGTGGGCCCGCTCCTGGACGCGGGGGCAGGCTCCGAGGCGCCTTCGGGCTCCGACCCAATTGGGCCGGGAGGGTCGGTCGTCGAATCCGGGACAACCGTGACCAACCCTCCGCAGGCTCAAACGCTGGAGCTCAGGGGGGTCGATCTCGAAGTAGCGCTCACGCTCGACCAAACCACTGGCGATCTGCAGGGCAATGTGAAGCTCGTTCACGGCCGAGAGCCCTGGGTCAGCGCCAGCGGCTCCTTGAACCTGGAACTATCAACCGATGACCTGGTAACCGGCGCGATATGGAAGCGGCTCCCAGATGCCCGATTCCAGCTTCAGACGGCGATCCTCGAGCGCCCGGTTGCAGAGCTTCCCGAATGGATCCCGGTATCGCTCCCGGCCGAAACAGTGTCCGCCGATCTCGCGCTGAGCGGCTCGATGCGGGCGCCCATCGCGATGGGCAACCTCCGACTCAAGGGGGTCGCCATGCCTGGTAGCCAGCTCGTCACCCCCGCCGACGTCGATCTCCGAGCAACCTATGACTTCGTCCGTTCGAGCCTCGTGGCCTACGGCAAGGCGACCGTGAAAGGCCGTCAGGTCGCGCTACTCCAGGCGCAGAGTATCCCGCAGGCGGCCATTGGCGCAGCCGGTACCCAAACCCGACGAACCCACGGGCTCCTCAGCCTCGACGGGCTCCCGCTCACTGTCATCGCACCGGTTGCCGACGCGGACATCGACGGCACGGTCTTCGGCACGGTGGCCATCGAGCAGAGCGAAGGGGAACCCGAGGTCACAGCAAACCTGCGGGTCGAATCATTGGCCGTCGATCTGCTGCCCCTGGGTAGAGCACGACTCGTGGCACGCTCCGATGGCCCAGTCATCAACGCGCGAGCGCGTTTCTCCAAGGACCAGGGCTCGCTCGAGGCGAGAATCATCACGCCCATTGACTGGTCGGAGATCATTCCGCGGATCCCAGAAGACGGCTCCGTCGCCATCGGGATCGATGCGGAGGACTATGATGCCGCAATCCTCGCGCCATTCGTCACCGATCTGTTCGGCGAACTCGGCGGCTCGATCGACGCGGATCTCGCCATCGATCTCGAGGGCCACCGCACCACCGACGACGCACCAGACAAAGCAGGAAGCACCAACGACTCGCAAGACTGGGGGCAGTCCCTGGGGAAGTGGCACAGTAGCGTGAAAGGCACGGTCAGCCTACGCAATGGCATCGTCCAGGAGCGTTCCCTGGGACTCGAGCTCCGCGACGTGAGGTTCGACTTGGCCGCCAAGACGCAGCGCGGCCTGACTGCAATCGAGCTCCGAGACGTCGAAGCCTGCGCCCGTGCCGAGTCCCCCAACCTTCAAGCGGAAGGCGTCCTCTACTTCAAGGGCTTGGATTTCGTGAGAGGAACGGGCTCGATGAGCTTCCAGAAGTTCCCTCTCGTCGTCGACGGTGTGTCTCGCGCCGAAGCAACCGGCGGAGCCAACGTGCAAGTCGAGAAGCAGCGCAATGAAATGAACGTAACCGTCAGCATTCCCGACCTGAACGCGGTGTTGCCGAGAAATCAGGGTCGTTCGGTCATCACTCTCGACCATGACAGCTCGATTGAACTGCTTCAGCCGCTCGAAGCGCCATCGACGCCGAGGGGACCAGATGCCCTTCCGTGGCGCATCCGCGTCGAGCTCGGTAACCGCGTCCGAGCAACTCGTGATGAAATTGACGTCCCGTTCCGCGGGACCCCAGAGATTTGGGTCTCTGACGAACTAGCGGTCCGTGGAGAGCTGGAGTTGGTGCCGGGTGGACACGTCGAACTTCTGGGCAAGGTCTTCGTCGTGGAGTCGGGGGTTATCCGGTTCGACGGCGCGGATCCCTCCGATCCCTCCGTGTACATCACCGTGGTCTGGAAAGGCCCCACTCATCTGGTCACCGTACGCCTCGCCGGGCCGCTCTCGAATGCGACGCTGTCGCTAACCAGCGATCCCCCCCTCCCGGAAGCCGAGGTATTCGCGCTCATTCTCGGCGGGCGTCCCGAGGAGGGAGGAAGCGCTACGGCGACGGGGTTCAGCGTCGGTTCCCAGCTCTGGAACGACGTCTTCTCCAATACGGCACTGAGTGTGGTGAATATTCGGGCCACCAGTGAGGAGGAGCGTGCCAAGTACACCGCGGCCGTCCGCGTGAGCGAGGAAGTCTGGTTCGAAGCATCCTACCGGACCGGAGCCGACCGGGCGCAGACGAGCCCAGGTGCCTCCGGCACAGAGCCCGGCGTGAGCGGCACCGTCGACTGGCGCTTCAGCCGTGACTGGTCACTCCGCACCGATATCGGCACGCTCGGTGCTGGATTCGACCTGCTGTGGCAGTACCGGTACTAGTCCTGTTGCCGAAGGCTCTCGGGCAGTCCGCCCGTGGGGCTCGGTTTCTGGCGAAGCTTCGCGAGCCCCCGAGTGGACGGAGTCCAGCTTGCTGGACGGAGTGCACGGAGGGCTACCTCCGCAGCCCGAGGCTGCGGCGCGCACGCGGTGCGCGAGTGCGCCGGGCTAGAGGCGTGCCGACTCACCAGGGCTTTCGAGCACTGGCGCAGCCAACGTTGACAGCGAGGGAAAACGTCCCCTCGGACCAGTACTTGTCGATGGCGTCTCGGACGTATGCGAGCGGGCCGGTGAGATCCCTCCCCCCAAGGGACGCTTCGACCTCGGGAATAACCAGCAGGCGGCTCACGGGATCGTCGAGAAAAGCCTGCCCACTCTCGAAACAGAGCTCTTCGTGTCGGATCTCGACGTCGACGTCCTCTAGGCCGACTTCCTCGAGCTCGTCGCTCAAGGATTCGATGCTGGGTCGGCTCGAACTGGCCTCTTCGAGCGCACGCCCGAGCGCCCCATCGTCATGCTTCAGAGCGTACTCACGCAGCAAATCGGAGAGCTCCTGGAAGGATCCCCGGATGGGCAACGCCAGAAGCGCCTGGCCACCCGAGTAGAGCAAGCGCTGCACTTCCGCAAGGATCGCGACACGACTCTGCAAGCTGGCAATCGGATGTAAACAGAGAACGTGCGAGAACGACTGCGAGGTCAAGGCACACGGAATGGAGCGCCCCAGAATATACTCAATCGAGGAATTGGCGACTGGCTTTGCCCTGCGCCGCGCGCGCTCAAGGGCCGCCGGCGAACCATCGACGCCGACGATGGTCGTCGCGGGGTGGCTCTCAAACACCTCCAAGTCGGGGTACCCGACACGGCATCCGAGGTGAGCCATCCTGGCTTCGCTGCCTGCCAGGAGCATCTTGATTAAGAGGTCACCGTAGAGGGATAGGTAGCGCGGCACGACGACGGTCTCCAGGACCTGGGCGTCTTCCGAACTGAGCGTCTCCGAGCAATACACGGCCCTGGGCTATCACGACCGGGCTCTCGATCAATCGATTCTCCCGCGATGGTGACCGACTCAAGAGAAGGACGGTCGTCCGTCGAGCGAGCCGGCTCATCACGTGGAGGAGCAAGCGGCCACATTGGATCTTTCCGTTTCAACGCCCCCACCCTTTGGCGCCGGAGCTTCCGCAACGACCCAGAGGCCAGTCCCCTCCGTTCTGGCGCTTCCAATGCCGAACGGTCGCCTTTCCCGGAGCGAAGACTAGAATCCCGGCAATGCGGCCTCTGCTGGCAACTGCTGTCGTGCTCGGCGTGGCTGCCGCCGTCGGCCAGGCCAGCCGTCTCCACCGAGACCCGGGAAGCGAACCCGTCAGCATCGGGTCCGCACCCAGTCCGCCGGCAGCCGACCTCGAGCACGATTGCCCCACAGGGACGCTGCCGGATCATGGGGTGTGCGTTCCGGTTCCCGCTTCTCCCGCTGGGATCGATCCGCTGCGCGCCCAGCGCGGGGCGCACCGAAACCGCAACGGGGAATGGAGCGAGTACGACCAGATCCCGCGGCGCGCCGAGCGTCCTGCGGCATACACCCGGTACCGGCTGCCCATAGCTGACGTGTCGGCGAGTGATATCGTGAGCGGTTACGATCTGCACGCAGCCGATGAGTACCAACGCCGCGGCGGCGCGCTGCGCACGACCGGCCATGGAGGGGTCGACGTGTTGGCCCCACGGGACACGCCAGTCCTCTTGATGGATCTCGAATCTCAGCAGGAGGCTGCCACCGTGCTCTACGTGGGTGAGCTGTTCGGAACCACCGTGGTCACGTGGCATCGGGTTCGCGAGGCCTCGGCACTCCGCGACTACCTGGTACTCTATGGTCACCTCTCCCGGCCTGCGCCTGGGCTAACCCGAGGCGCCACAGTCGACCCCGGAGAGCTCGTTGGCCTCGTCGGAGACTCGGGAAGCCCTGGCGCCGTCCATCTGCACCTGGAGATCCGTCAGGTTCGAAACAGCGTCGACCCCATGGAGCTCGGCCCCCACGAGCTCGCCAACAACGCGCGCACCGTAGCCTGCGATCCGCGGAACCTCCTCGTGCTCGAACCGCTGGAGGCGAACTAACAATCCTCCGGCAAAGCCGGAGGGATTCGGGGCGTGAGCCGCCCAAGG
>CAYRKE010000017.1:60706-63738 GCA_964424695.1 uncultured Polyangiaceae bacterium | reverse complement strand
TAGATGGGATAGGGATGCGAGCCTCGCTGCAGCCCTATCCACTTCGTCTCCGTAAACTCGTAGACCCCAGCCTGACCACCGTGGCGGCCCAGCCCGCTCGCCTTCGTGCCTCCGAACGGACAATGGGGCTCGTCGTGCACCGATGCTTCGTTGACGTGCGCCATTCCAGAATCGAGCCGCCGGGCAACCGCAAGCGCTTGCTCCTCGGTCCTGGCGAAAATCCCTGCAGAGAGTCCATAGTCGGAATCGTTTGCAAGTTCGACGGCGTGGTCGACATCGCGCGCCTCGATGATTGGCGCGACCGGACCGAACGTCTCCTCTCGAGCGATCCGCATGCTCGGCGTGACCGCGCTCAGGACCGTTGGAGGGTAGTACGGGCCGCGGGGCTCACCGCCGCAGAGCAGCACCGCCCCCTCTGCGACTGCTTCGGTGACTTGTGCATGGATCTCATCGAGCCTTGCCTGGTGGATGATGGGCCCAAGGTGCGTCGAGGGGTCCAGGGGATCTCCCACGATGAGAGCCATTGCCTTGGCAACGAGCTTGCTCGTGAACGCCTCCAACACGGGGCGCTCGACGATGACGCGCTCGGTAGACATGCAGATCTGCCCCTGATGGAAGAAACACCCGAATGCCACCGCGCTTACCGCAGCGTCCAGGTCTGCGCCATCCAGGACGATCATGGGATCCTTGCCGCCCAGTTCCAGGATCGGGCGCACCAACCTCTCGACAGCCCTGGCGCCCAGAACACGACCAACGCGTGATGACCCGGTGAAACTGAGACGTCTGACCGAGGGGTGGCCAAGCAACGCGGCTCCGACCGCCTCGACGTTCGCACGGGAGCAGGTCACAATGTTGAGCACCCCGTGAGGTAGAGACGCCTCCTCGAACACCTTCCCCAACAACCATCCGCCACTCAGCGGAGAAAGCTCCGAGGGTTTGAGAACGACCGTATTTCCCAGCGCAATTGGTAAAGCAACTCCGCGCATCGACAATAGCAGCGGGAAGTTCCATGGGGAAATCGTCACCACTACACCGGCCGGCACACGCTCGACGAAATTGGTCCGCCCAGGGGTGCTACTGGAAAGCTCCTCACCCATGGGCTGTTGGCACTGCGCCGCCGCCGTACGTAGAATGCTGGCAGCAAAGCCAACTTCATAGATTGCCTTGCCCAGAATGGATCCGGTTTCCCGAACAAGGAGCTGCGCCCACTCGGCGGTGCGGGCCTCCAGTATCTCGGCCGCGCGAACCAGAAACCGACTGCGCTGGAGGGGAGTCTGCTCGCGCCAGGATACCAGCGCCTCAGCGGCAGCGTTCGCCCCACGCGTCGCATCGAGCGCCGTCGCATCTGCGACGTGTCCAAGCAGTTCTCCACTAGCGGGATTCACGGTGGGAAAGACGGCCCCGCCTGCCGCGGCTTGCCACTTGCCAGCTATCCACATCGTCCCAGAGTCGTAGTTCACGTTGCCGCTCCTCGGTTGCCCGACGCTTCCGTCAGCTGCGGGCTGATAACTTATAGACCACCCGCAATGCGTCTGGCGCTCCTTCTCGGTCTCCGCCAACCACGGAGGATCGACCTGCTCGTTGCGCAGAGTCAGGTCAACGGTCTTTCCCTCTCCATCGACCACGATTGCGCCCCAGGGGTGAAGGTGAACGGCCCCTCGATGCGAAATCGACAGCCAGAGCGGACGCACCGCCCGAGCTGCGCCGAAAGCGACTGAGGCCGCCACTGCCATCAGGGCCTCCCTGAGCGCCATGTAGGAGAACTGCAGTAGACCTGCCACCCATGGCGAGGTAGTGGGCCCATGGAGTAGTCGCCTGGAGACCCCAGCAATTCGGTCCACCTGCCGAAACCGCGCCTGGCGCGCTAGCTCTCCCCTTCCTCGAGCAGCAGGCGAGCTTGGTTCACTCCACTGGAGACAGCATGGACGCGAGGATCGCTCCGAACCAGGTTGAGGAGGCCTCGCATTGCCTCGAGGTAGGGGTCCCTCCCCAGTTCGCCGCGCAGGAGCTGCACCCTAAGGAACACCGCGGCGGTTTGGACGACGTCGCAGAGGCAGTAGTCCTTGACCTCCTGCAAGCGCCCCGCATGAACCAGTGGGCCGACATCCTTCCCATCAACCCCGACCTTCCCTGGCATGCCGCACAACTTGGCCACGATATCGAGCTTCGAAGGCCTGCTGGCGCCGAAATCGGCCAGATAGTCCATCAGGTCGAGATGTCCGTCCGGAGAGAACCTGTATCGAACGTCTCGAGCGGCATAGTAGTACGTAAGTGGAATTCCATGCCTCAGGCAACGATTGGCGATAACGGGCATGTCGAAACCGCGACCATTGAAGGTGACAAGACAGGGTCTCCATTCGGCGATAAACTTCGCAAAATCGCTGAGTATCCCGCGCTCCTCCTTACCATCACCGATCACGCCCAGTTTTCGCACTTCGAGCTGCGGTCCAAGGAGAAGCGCACCGATAACCACAACACGGTGATGAGGTGGAGCGGGCAGCCGGTCCGCTTCGTTGGCGTCTGCAATCGGCAGCTCGGGATCCACCACCGTCTCGATGTCCAGCACTAGGTAGTTCTTAGCCACGAGCCCGAAGGATCATGCCGCGGGGCCGCACGGTCAATCGCACTGGCGCATGAGAAGCGTTTGGCCTAGTTTCGCGTGACCTAGGAACTTTTTTCTGAACCGAGGGATACCTCGAATCTCAGGAAGCCGCGCGACACGCGCTGTGTTGGACGTGGTGATCGCGCCCGGCTTCTCTGCGAGGATTCCTGCGGGTTCGTCGGCGCAAAGCCCCTGAACTCCCGGAACCAATGGCCCGAAACGTTCTCGTCATAAACTGCGATCTTCGCGAGACGCGCGTCTGCCTCATCGAAGACGGCGTCATCGCCGAACTCCACATGGAGCGTGAATCCGCCAAAGGCACGGTGGGCAACATCGTGCTTGGCAGGGTGACGCGCGTCCTCCCCGGCATGCAGGCCGCGTTCATCGACGTGGGTCTGGAGCGCGCGGCTTTTCTACACGTCGAGGATCT
>CAYRKE010000017.1:44780-60606 GCA_964424695.1 uncultured Polyangiaceae bacterium | reverse complement strand
CCGCGTTCATCGACGTGGGTCTGGAGCGCGCGGCTTTTCTACACGTCGAGGATCTCATTCGCCCCGACGATTTCGAGGCCTACCTGTCGCGTGGAGGGAGTCACTCGGGACACGGTGAGGGTGGACGGCGCGCTGATGGCCGCTCGGAGTCCGAAACCGCGGATGAGAGCGAGGACTTCAAGGTCACCGGTGCAGATGAGGAGTCGGACCCTCGCCGCGACGTTCCCCGAAATGCTCCGCGGGGAACCGCGGACAGCGTGGGCACTCGAGTGGCCGCCACAGGAGGGTCCGGGCGGCAGCATGGCGCAGCAAGCTCGGGCGGCAGGACAGCGCGGGTTCGAACCAGTGCCGCCGAACGCGAGAAACGCGGGCCAGGCTCTGCCGAGCTCGCAGGCACCCCGGGCTCCGTCTCGACCCGCAGGGTGACGCTAGACAGCGCAGTCATCGCGACGAACGCCAGCGTAGTCGCCCTGGGCCAAGCTCCCGAGGCAGCACGCGCAGAGGACGGCACGCGCGAAGACGAAGCGACGCAGGAGGAAGAGCGCCTCGTCGAGCATCGCCAAGCCGAGGCGGCTGGGGTTGCGGAGCCGAACATCCGAGACACCGTCGACGAAGACGAGGACATCGTCGTCGAGGACGAGGACGACGAAGACGTTGTCGTCGAGGATGAAGACGAAGACGACTCCGTCGACGAGGATGAGGACGACGAAGACGACTCCGCCGACGAGGATGAGGACGACGAAGACGACTCCGCCGACGAGGATGAGGACGACGAAGACGACTCCGCCGACGAGGATGAGGACGACGAGGACGACTCCACCGACGAGGATGAGGACGACGAGGACGACTCCGCCGACGAGGATGAGGACGACGAAGACGATTCCGCCGACGAGGACGACGAAGACGACGACGAAGACGAAGACGAAGACGAAGACGAAGACAACGTCGTCCTCGTTACCGGACGCGCGGCGACACCAGCCGAGGGACGCGCGAGTCTCGCTGGGGACACCCCCAGCGCCGCTGCAACGGGTGACGAGCAGACCCAAGAAGTCACGGTGCCCTCTTCGTCAGACGCAGCCCTGGTGAGAGATCTCGGGAACGCGGACGCGCGCCCGGAGCTGGCCGGAACCACCGCCAGACGTGCCGTTCGACCGCGACGGGCCGACTCTGAAGAGGCCATTCCGTTATCTGGCCGTGCGCAACCGGAACCAACACCGTCCGAACCCGGCATTGCCGATCGCGAGGCGGGCGTGGCGTCGCCAGCCGGTGAAGCGCACACCGGTCGCTCGCGCTCGCGGCGCCGCCGCGGACAGCAGTCGCGGGATGGTCGCGACCGGGAAGCTCTCACAGACAAAGGGCGGGAAGCGGTAGCGCCGGAGAAGGTCGCCCGGCCAAGCGAGAACCGCGACGATGGTTCTCGCTCCTCCAAGCGCCGCCGTCGACGGCGAGGCCGAGGGCGCGAAGGGCAGCCCGTCGCTGAGGTTAAGGTCAAACAGCAGACCCCTGACCGACACAAGGGACGTCACGGGCGCGTTGCCCGCAATGGGATACCAAGCCGCGTCTCGCGGTCCGTACCGATCACCGAAGTCGTCAAGGAGGGCGACCAGGTCATCGTTCAGGTCTCCAAGGAGCCCATCGGAACCAAAGGGGCGCGTGTCACCAGCCACATCTCATTGCCTGGGCGGTACGCCGTCTACTTGCCCACCGTTGATCACGTGGGCATCTCCAAGCGCATCGGCTCAGGTCGAGAACGGGCGCGGCTCCGCGAGGTCATCGAGGCCCTGAAACCCCCAACCGGTGGACTCATCGTCCGCACGGTTGCCGAGGGCCTCACGAAAAAGGCGTTGAAACGCGACATCGCGTATCTCATCAAGCTCTGGGAGGATGTCTCGCGGAAACGCTCGGGCGCGAAAGTGCCCTCGCTTCTCTACACGGAGCTCGATCTGGTTCTGAAGACAGCGAGAGACCTCTTCACCCCCGAGATCGAACGTATCGTGATCGACGACAAGGAGCAGTATCACCGCCTGGTACGCTTCGTCGAAATGTTCATGCCCGAGCGGGTGAAGGATGTCGAACTATACACGGGCGGGGAGCCCATTTTCGACGCCTTCGGCATCGAGGACGAGATCGGACGCGCCCTCAGCAGAAAGGTGCCCCTCCCAAGCGGGGGCTACCTCGTCATCGATCAGGCAGAGGCACTTACTGCCATCGACGTCAATACGGGAAGGTATGTCGGGAAGGGCAGCAAGGACCTAGAAGAGACTGCGCTCAAGACGAACTTGGAAGCCGTTGCGGAAATCGCCTACCAACTCCGGTTCCGCAACATCGGTGGTCTCATCATCCTTGACCTCATCGACATGGATCACCCGGCCAACCGCGATGCGGTCTGGCGCGCGCTCGAGCAGGCATTGGCACGAGACAAGGCCAAGACGACGCTCAACCGCATCAGCGAACTTGGGCTCATCGAAATGACGCGCAAGCGTACCCGCGAGAGCCTCAGCCGCACGATGCACGAACCCTGTTTCTACTGCGACGGCACGGGCCAGATCCAGTCGCGCGCGACCATTGGCTACGAGATCCTGCGCCAAATCCGCCGCGAGCTCTCGACCCTCAAGGGGTATCGAGTACTGGTCAACGCCCACCCCGCCATCTGCGACTTGATGACCGGCGAGGAAAAGGCAGCAGTCGTCGAGGCTGAGAAGCGCTACATGCGGCGGATTGAGTTCTCGCCTCGACGCGAGTACCACATCGAGCAGTTCGATCTCCAGGGCCGGTAGGCAAACCTGGCCATCCGTTCGACCTAGACAATCCTACCTTGCGCCATCGGCCAAGGGGGCCTAGAAAGGGCCGCCATGTACATTCCGACGAAGCACAAGTCCCGCAAGCAGAGCAGCCGCTCCATCCGAAAGAACGCCAAGTTCAAGGCGAAGAATCGACGACGTCGGGCGGGCCTGGCTCGCTAGATCGACGAACGGTTCACAAGAACACCATTCGCATTGCTTCGAGATCAGCCGCTTTCGCCACCAAGGTCGGGGCGGCTCATCCGGCGTGACCGATCGACGCGACCGCTCGGACGTGGTGGCATGCCTAGCAATCTCCCTCATTGTCCGACGGGACTTCGAGGGCCCGCTTGGCGATGTCGAACGTGAAGCCAGCGCGCGCCAGAGCGGCCAGGTCTTTGTTGCGGCATGCCTGGCGGTCGGGTTCGGGACGGTAGCGGCCAAGACGACGACGTCGAACCAATGCCCTGGCCGCGTCGAGTTCCGGATCGTCTTGCCCCTCGCTGGCGAGCGACCGAAGTGTCGTGTGTGCCGTCTCGCGAGCGACTCCGCGTGACACGAGACGCTCTACAATGGCCCTCGCAGACGCGCCGTGGCGTCGCATTCCTTGCGCGAGGCTGGTAGCGTAACGCGAGTCGTTGACCAGTCCACTCTCGACGCATCGCGCAACGACCTCGTCGCACCACTGGTACGCTTCGTTTCGCTGCTCCGCCTCGCTTCGTGCAATGGCGCGGTCCACGGCGCGACGCAACACGGTGCGCAGCTTGGCAGCAGTCGCGTCAAAACGGTCGAGGTACCGTAAGGCCTTTTCCTTGAGTGTCGCCCGGTCGAGCGGGCGAGGCGCTTCAGCTCGACTGCGCATCCTCGCCGCTCCCCGATGCTATCCGCCGCGCTTCAGCTCGGTGAGCACCAGCTTGCTAACTGCCTTGAGCGTTTCGAATACGCCAATTCCGGTCCGGGCGACGGCCTCGAAGTCCGGCACGTTCATCGGATTGATGAGCGCTCGAAGCTCAGCGACGTCGACCACGCTTGGCAGATCGCGCTTGTTGTACTGAACCACGTAGGGGAGCTTTTCGAGCGCGTACCCCTGTTCAGCCAAGTTGATGCGGAGATTGTCGACACTCTCCTGGTTGGCTTCGAGCCGCTCCAGTTGGGAATCCGCGACGAAGATCACGCCGTCCACCCCTTTTAGGATGAGCTTACGGCTTGCGTCGTAGAACACCTGGCCTGGCACCGTGTACAGGTGGAACCGGGTCTTGAACCCTCGAATCTCGCCGAGCGACAGGGGCAGGAAATCGAAGAAGAGCGTGCGCTCGGTCTCGGTCGCGAGAGAGATCATCTTCCCCTTCGCGTCGGGATTCGTGCGCTCGTAGATGTACTGCAGGTTCGTCGTCTTGCCGCAGAGACCTGGACCGTAATAGACGATCTTGCAGTTGATCTCACGGGCCATGTAGTTGATGAAGCTCATAGCCCGCTCACTCAGTCGTTGAACAAGTTATCGATGTCCTCGTCCGTGATCTCAGCAAAAGGCGAGTCGCCGCCAGGCTCCTGCACCTTGCTGAGTAGCGCTTCGAAGATCCGGTTGAGCTCGTCGGTCGCCTTGCGTACCCGTAGCCGCACCAACCCCAGACTCGACTTCGAGTCGAAGATGACGACGAGGATTACGCGATTCCCAACCAGCTGAATGTGGATGTTCGCGTTTTCGCCCTCGTGGAATTGGGTTGCGAACTCGTTCTCGCGCAGCAGTTTCGCAATCCCACCCGTCGCGGCGATGTTGCCGGCCGTCAGAGACGCCAATGATGTGGTGTCGATGTTCTCCACCTCACCACTCGCCGCGATCAGCTGTCCATTCTTGTCGACGATGAAGACGACTTTGGCGTTCGCTTCCTTCACCAAGCGGTCAACGACCGTCTGGATCTGGTTGAACTCCTCTTCGTACATCACCATCTGGGGGTTAACCATTCGAGCCTCCAAGGACCTGGTTGACGTCTGCACCCGGGCCGTCAGCCTGGTCTGCGACAGCTCGGGGCCGTCTGAGCTAGCCCCGAGCTCTCTCGAGCATGTCACGCGCTGAGATGCTGACTCTCGAGAACCGAACTCGCCGCATGCCACCTCCTAATATCCGACCGTCACGCGTGCAGCAAGCGCAGTGGCGCGGACCGGGCGATTTTCAACAGGGCGTGGCGACATACACCGGTTTTCTGCGTGAAAGCATGGGCGCCTCATTGCCCCAGCCTGAACGGCACACACGGTTCGGCGAATAGGGGTCGCCCCTCGGAAAGTTGAGGGAGCCGCCCACTGACCCATAGCCCACCCGAACGACCAGACGACCAATCGGAAACATTGGTCGAGCAACCGTGTCGATGGACGCGCAGCGCAAACAGCCCGCCCGAGTTGCAGGGTTGTCCGTTCGTCGGGTTGCGAGGGAAATCGGCGGGCTACACTCCTGCCACGCGGGTTCGTGTCCCAGCACGCGGATCTCACACGAAGGGCGAACTAACTTGACTCTCTCTCCCCGAACGCAGTCATCGGCGCCAAGTGCGCAGTCATCGCGTTCCCGTCGTTGGGGCATGACGCCCAAGGTTCGGAAGCGCTGGCCCCTCGAGAGCGCCGCGCGGCAAGCCATTGCTCGCTGGCCCCTCGCGTGCGCCGTTTTCACGGCGGCCGGCGTGCTCGCGGCGGCCCTGTTGCCCTGGACTCCGGCGCACGCAAGCACGGACTGGCAGCATCCCGAGCTCGACCGCGCACGCTCGGAGCTTCGAGACGCCCGCGGACCAGAAGTCTACACGGCTCTCCGTGGGATCTGGCGGACGTGGGATCGCGCCGATCCTCTCCACGTCGAGCAGACGCTCGCGGCAGCCTCTCGTGATGAGCGGCTCGAGCCGGCAGCCCGAGAGTACGCCGCCATGCTGGTGGCCTACGCTCGAAAGCGTCGAGGAGATGCGAACTCGGCGCGGCGCATGATCAAGAGTCTCGGGTTCGTCAGCCAGTGGTTGGTGGTTGGCCCCTTCGACAACGAGGGCAAGACGGGGCTGGGACAGCCATTCGAGCCTGAGAAGGCCCTCACCGAAGCCATCGTGCCGGGTAGAGCTTTCACGGGAAAGGAACGTCCGGTCCGTTGGCGCACGGTGCCAGAAGCGTTTCCCTACGGCTGGGTCGCACTGGGTAGCCTACTTCGCCCGGAGAGCAGGGTCTGTGCGTACCTCTCGACCTTCGTGGAGTCGACCCAACAGGACAGGGAACCCCGACCCGTGTCGCTCTGGGTCGGAGTTGGCGGCGCGTTCAAGCTGTTCTGGAATGGCGAGCCGATCCTCGAGGACGATGCCTATCGGAATCACGACGTCGACCGCCAGGCAGTCCAGGCGCTGCTCTACCCTGGATTGAACAGTCTCACACTCAAGGTCTGCGGTGACGACGCTGCGCCCCAAGTCTCAGTCCGCATCCGCCACGGGCGCGGGTTCGGAGATGCCGGAGTGCAGTTCGCGGCAACACCGGAAGCCAGCGTACGCGCCGCCGAGGCAGCAGCGGCGAGGGCGGCAGACAGGTCCAACAGAGTCACCGCCACTCCCGGCTCGGTTCGCGGTCCGCTCCAGCGCTTCGAGTCTCTGGTTGGCAGAGCGCCTAGCCCTGGAGCTCTCGAAGCGTTCGCCAAATACTTGGTCGAAACGCACTCGGACGACGTGGTTCGCCATCGCGCGCGCGATCTCGCCACGCAAGCAGCCGAAAAAGGCCCAACCGCCGACCGCCTGCTCCTGGCGGCGAAGCTGGCAGAGGACCAGAACGCAACTCGCGGCTGGCTCGATCGGACCGAGAAATTGCTCGGCTCGTCCGCGGCAGACCACGTCAAGCTGCTGCTCGCGAAAGCGAGCCTGCTTCGTCGGAGTCCGAAATGGCGCGAAGCACTGCCGCTCTATCAGCGAGCACTGGTTCTGAATGCCGACTGCATCGAGGCGATCGAAGGCGTAGTCGCGCTCTACAACCAAGTCGAGCTCCAGCGCACCGCGCTCGAAGAGCTTAGGACCGCACTGAACCGGCACCCCAATTCGGTCAACCTCCTGAACCTCTATGCCTCACAGCTTCGAAAGCTGGGTCGCACCGTGGAGGCGATAGAGGCGGAATCGCGGTACTCCGCGCTTCGCTTCGACGACCAAGGGTACTTGGCGGGGCAGGCGCAACTCGCCGTGGCGCGGCGCGATCCCACGAGCGCCGAGCATTGGCTCAGCCGGCTCGCCGACAATGCGCCAGAAAGCCTGTCAGCGTTGACCTTCGCGAGTCGCCTCGAACGAGGGCTGGGCCATCCCAAGCGCGCTGTGGCCTCGCTGGAGCGGGCACTCGAGCTCGCTCCAGAGGATGTTGGCACGCTGCGAACGCTGGCGGACCTCAAAGGCGAACTTGGAGAGCGCGGCGCCCAACTGCGACTGCTGGAACGGGTGCTCGCGGTTCGCCCGCAGGATGCGGAGGTGCGTGAGTACGTAGAGCACCTGCGGCCCGCGATGGCCCGCAGCGACGAGAAATTCGCCTGGAGCCCCAAGCGTTTCCTCCGGGATCGAAGCGCTCCCGCGAATGGCTACAACCAGCGCACCCTGCGGCAGCTCACCGTCACGACGGTCTACGAGAACGGCCTCGCGAGCCGATTCCGCCAAGTCGTCTTTCAGCCCCTCACCGACACCGCCGCCGCGTTGGCACGCCAGTACTCGTTCCAATACCAGGCGGATAGCGAAGTCGTTCAGCTGCGGGGCGCCAAGGTGTACCGCGCCGATGGAAGAATCGACGAGGCTATTGAGTACGGCGAGGGCGCGGCGGACAACCCGGACATCAGCATGTATACGTCCGCTCGGACGTTCTACGTCCAGTTCCCGCGACTGGAACCGGGAGACGTCGTCGAGCTTCGCTATCGCGTCGACGACATCTCGCGCCAGAATGACCTCGCCGACTACTTCGGTGAGGTCGTCTACATGCAGTCGAGCGAGCCCGTGGCGAACGCCGAGTATGTCCTGATCACGCCCAAGTCCCGCGCACTCGCGGTCGACACGCACGTGCCCCGCCTCGAGACGAGCACCACGGACAAGGGGAACACTCGGATCAGACGTTACTTCGCCAAGAGCATCCCGGCGTTGGTCTCGGAACCGGAAATGCCCCCCTGGCCGGAGATGCTGAGCTTCATCCACGTCTCGACCTACAAGGATTGGAGGGCACTCGGGCGTTGGTACTGGGGGCTGGTCAAGGATCAGTTCGAACTCGACGCCGAGACGCGCGCGCTCGCCCACCGACTCGCCGACGGCAAGGGCACCGAGCTGGAAAAGGTGAAAGCCGTCTACGGCTGGGTCGTGCAGAACATCCGGTACGTTGCGCTCGAATTCGGCGTCTACGGATACAAGCCCAGGAGGAGCGTCCAGACCGTGGCTCGCGGCTGGGGCGACTGCAAGGACAGAGCGACGGTCATCGTGTCACTGCTTGCCGAGCTGGGAATCGAGTCGACGCCCGTTATCCTGCGCACTCAGATGCGAGGAGGCTTCCCTTCACGCATCCCAAGCCTCGAACCGTTCGACCACGCCATCGTCTACGTGCCGTCGCTCGACCTGTACCTCGACGGCACCGCCGAGCACACGGGCGCCCTCGAGCTACCCGAAATGGACCAGGGCGCCCTTGGACTACTGGTACAGCGGGGGAACTCCAAACTGGTCGAACTACCGACGACCTCCAAGGAGCCGAACCTCGTGCAACGTGTCGTCAACGCCCAACTCCGACGCAACGGCAGCGCTGCGGTGCAAGTCGACTATGAAGTCCGAGGTTCATCGGCCTCGACATGGCGACGCAAGTACGCCGCAGAGTCCACGCGCCGCGAGCGGGTGAGCGAGGCGCTTTCCACCGATTGGCCCGATTTCCGCATCGAGCCCGGCGTCCGCGGCCTCACCATCAACGACCTCACGGATATCGAGCAGCCAGTGAGTCTGCAGGTGCGTGGAACGGCTGGTGAGTTCGCGCGCCGCGAAGGCCGGGCACTCAGCATGGAGGTTACGCCGAGCTTCCGACTCACGCCCGCGTTCGCGTCACTGAAGGAGAGACGCTCGCCGGTCCGCGTCCTTGGTCTCCCCCGGTTCGCGCACACCGTCAAGGTGGAGGTCCCTCCGGTCATGCGCGTCACGGAACTTCCTCGCGCGATGGAAGCACGAACGGCCTTCGGAACCTACTTCATCCGGGCAAAGGAGTCGGGCGGAACCATCACCGTCGAGAGTGAGCTCGTGCTCACGAAGACGACAATACCGCCCGCCGAGTACGACGCTTTCAAGAAGTTCTGTGCCGAAGTAGACGAAGCGTTCAGCCAACGCCTGGTGGTGGAGTAAGCCCAAAGTGAAAGACTACCGTTCATTGGAACATCGAAGCTTCTGGGGGTCGAGCGCACTGGGCACGTGTGTCCGATGCGGAGTGGTGTGGATGCTCGGACTCATGGTGGCGTGTTCGACAACCACCGCGCGGGATCCCAACACGCCACTCCAAGAGCTGCGCGAGCAAGGGAGGGCGACCGAAGACGCCGACCTTGCCGCAGAGTGGCTTTTTGCAGAACTGCTTCGTCCGGGCGGAAGCGCCAGCGGTGCCGAGCAGGCCCGCAAGCAAATCGAATCCATTGAGCGTCGCGACTCGATGCTGGCGCTCTTTGCCCTCGGGCTCGACGACAAGCTCCACGGCAGACTGGGGAGTGCCCCAGAGCACTTCCTTGGTGCACTGCGGAACGCAAGGGTTTCGGATGATCCACGAGCTCCCTACGTCGCCTGGCTGGCGGCGAGCGAAGCCGCCGCCCTCCGACACAACGCGCCTGGCCTGTGGAAGCGGTGGAAGCCGTTTCTGCGCGAAGCCATTGATTCCCCGCAGCATATCGGTTGGCGCGCACGCGGCGATCTCGTGGACTGGTGGGTTGTAGAGGAGTGGGCACTGGCCAATCCGAAGGCGAACGAGCTGGCTGTGCGGGAGCTGGGTTGTGTCACGGACGTGCGACTAGCAGGACCGTTTGGCCTGGGAGCCTCGGCGGACGTGTTGCGCCACTATCCTGCGGAGAATCCCGGTACGTGGCCCAACCACTGGGCGCCGGAGCCTGGCCAGTGGTCCACGCCCAAGGTACTCGAGACCGAGCGCACGAGCTGTTCGGTGACGGCCAAGGAATTCGCCGGTGAAGGCGTGTTCTACGGAGAAACGTTCTTCGCGCTCGATGAGCCCAAGGAGATCATCCTGACGGTACAGGGAGCCATCCGCGTGTGGGTCGACGATCACTTGGTGCTCGATCGAGATCCCAGGCTCTGGGGGATTTGGCCGAAGTTCGGGATAGGGCTCAAGCTCGTGGCTGGTCGCCATCGCGTGGTGGCAAGCCTCACCGCTCCGGAGACGAGCGTCAGGATCATGGATACTCAAGGGAGGCCGCTCCATGCTCGCAGCGACGGACGGGTGGGAGCCCCCTACTCGCTCGTGCCCCCGCAGCCGAGTGGCGAACCCAATCTCGTGAGTCGTTTCATCCGCGACGGCCAGGTCGTAGATCCCAAAGATCACATTCTTCGGTTTCTGTTGGCCTCCCTCGCCAATTCCGAGGGACAGGGTGATGTGGCGAACGTGATCTTCGAGCCCTTGGTCAAGGATCCGGAGAAGTCACCGGGGGCTGCCCTCTTCGTTTCCGCTGAGTTTACGGCTCAGGACCAGATCTTCAGTGAAGAGCAAGTCCGGGACCTGGTCCATGAGCTTCACGCCCGCGCGGCGGAAAAGGACCCGAAGCTCTACGCCGCAAGACTGGGTCTTGCGATGTGGGAATCCGAGCAGAGCGGGCCGAGCCGAGCCGTGGCCAATCTCGAGCGGTTGGCAGCAGAGTTTCCGACGGTCCCAAGCGTCGGACTCTCCCGCGCGGCAACCTACGAGCGGCTAGGCTGGCGCGCCGAGCACCAAAGGGCCGTTCTCGACCTGGAGAAGCGCTTCCCCGAGGACCCCGAGACGCTCATGGCGGCAATCGACCTTCATGAGTCGATTGGAGGCCACGCACACGCCGATGAGCTGACGAACACCCTGGTGCGTCTCAACCCGGACAGTGAGGTACTCTTCCAGCGAGCGCTCGATCGGGCGGACTATGACGCGGCGCTCACCGAACTCCGCAGGCTGAAGAAACGACGTCCCGAGACGGACTCACTCGATCAACGTATCCACGCCGTGCTCCTCGGAGCAGCCCGGGAGCAGGAGACCCTCGAGCAACTCAAGAAGAACGTCAAGGACGCGCCCCGAGATTCCGAGCCGCGACGCACCCTCGCCGATGCGGAGTTGTCCCGGGGCTCTCGGAACGCCCTGCTGCAGGGGCTGGTCGACGCCGTTGCCCACGGAGCCGATGCCTCTGGTTTGGAGGAAGCACTCGACTTGCTCGAGGGCATGAGCGAGCTCGAACCCTACCGGCTGGATGCGACGGAGGTCATCAAGTCCTACGAGTCACGCGGACAGCACATGCCCGGTACCGCCGCCCGTGTCCTGGACTACGCTGCGATGTGGATTCGTTCCGATGGTTCGAGCCGCATGTTGGAGCACGAGATCGTGCGGATACAGAGCGCAGAGGGGCTGAGTCGCTTCGCGGAGCAGCAGCCGCTGGAAGGACTGGTCTTGAACATGCGCGTGATCAAGCAGGATGGTCGCGTGCTGGAACCCGAGTTTGTCGCGGGGAAGCCCACCTTGACCTATCCGCACCTGGAGGTTGGTGACTACATCGACACCGAGCACGTGATATCGCTCAGCGGGCCGGCGGGGGGCGACGCCTACGTCAGCCCGCAATGGTTCTTCCGCGAGGAAGACGTCGCCTACGCCCGCAGTGAGTTCGTCGTCATCAGTCCCTCGCATATCGCGCTCGACATCGAGGCGCGCGGCAATCCCCCTCGGCCCGTCATCGAGCGGCAGCCCGGGGTGATCGTGCACCGCTGGCGCGTCGACGATAGCCCGAGCGCATTCATCGAACCGTTCGGAGTGCCGCTCCAGGAGGTGCTCCCAAGCGTCCGCGTCGGTTGGGGAGTGAGCCTCCAGCAGCGACTCCGGAGTATTTCGAGCCAAATCGTCGCTCTTCACCCCCTGGATCCGCGAATCCGACGAATTGCTTCGCGCATCGTGGAGGGCCTTCCCAGTGAACCGACTCGACCCGTCGCGCAGAGGCTTTTCCGCTGGGTCCTCGAGAACGTGCAACCGGGCGAGGAAAGCGACGGACGTCGCGTGCTGATCTCGAAACAAGGAAACCGCTGGCAGGGATTCGAGATGCTCTGCCGCGCATTGGGTATCCCCGTCGGCTACGCGCTGGCGAAGAGCTCGCTCGGCGCCGCCCCGCTTGGCCCGATCTCGGAGTCCGAGGAGTTCAGCACGCCGCTCGTGCGCGTTCTCTCCGCGGATCAGGAGACGTGGCTCACGTTTGGCACGGGGGATCAGAGCGACAAGTATCTTCCCTTCGGATACCTTCCGGCTTGGCTTCGCGACACGGAAGCCTGGACGCTGTCCGTCGACAACGCGACCAAGGTTCGGACTCCGTCCAGCGCCGGCAGCGACGAGACGACCTACGAAGGACACTTGACGCTGGATGCAGCAGGTCGTGCGAGCGGCAGCCTTACTTTCCGCTTTCTCGGAGCGACTGCCATGCAGCTCCGCGGCGCGCTGGAGTATCTACCGTCGGCTCGCTGGCGCGCAGCACTGGAGTCAGGACTTGTCGGCCGCAAGATCCGCGGGGGGACGATCCAAGACTACGAAGTGAAGGGTCTCGATGAGATGGAGAAACCCCTCGAGATCCGCGCCACAATCGTCGCGCCGAACTTCGCCCAGAAAACGAACGGCGGCCTCCGACTCTCGGATCCCTTCGCACCTCGGCTCGCAAAACTCGCCTCGCAGACTGCCCGCGAGACGCCGCTCTTGCTGAGCTCGCCGATCGAAGAAACCGTAAAGCTCACGATCACACTCCCGACTGGCCACGCCGTGGGATCCGGCCTTCTCAGCAAGGAGCTGAAGCACGGCCGCCACTTGGTGAAGATTCGCGACGCAGTGCAGGGGGACGAGCTCACGCTCTCGCGACGGGTCTCGCTACAGGCAGCGCGAATTGCTCCGGACCAATATCCGGGGTTTGCTGCGTTTGCTCGCGACTCCAGCACCGCGCTCGATTCCTCAATCCAGCTCAACCGCCTTCGTTGAGCACCACGGCACGAGCCAGTCGTCCTGGGAGCCGACGAGCAAAGGACCTCGACACCACTGAAGCTTGGTCCCCCTCCAGACCCGACCGCTGGACCTCGGCGGCGCTGGAGCTCGGCGCTCCTTAAAAACCCGACCGAGAGGCCCCTGCGCGTCGGCAACCGGGGAGCCCTCGAGACGGACCGCCGGTGAAAAACCACGGGAAAAGTGGAGAACGGCAGGGGAACTCACCCGTGGCGGAGCGGCGCCGTTTCCCGTCTTCCTCTGTACGGGTCCCGCGTGGGTGATAGCATACCGGAGCGCCTCTGCGGCGATCCCTGCGGTCATGCCATGACGAGACCGAAGACCATGCACACAGGCATTCTGGTTGCGAAGACCCGCGAACGCTTGGGCGGCTACGGCGTGCAGCTGCGTCGCCGCCTCGGACCTTCGTTGACAGAGGCCTGTTCAGCTGGGTGGTGTCTAGGCGTCGCCCATGGCAAGCCCGGCGCAGCCGCCGAGGCTGGTCCAAGCGAACCATCGGATACCGTTGTGGCGACGGGGCGCAGGAATTGGGTCGGCCGCGACGCGATGCGATATGGCGTGTGGGGGTTGGCCGGACTGATCCTGGGTGGGGTTTCTCTCAGTTGCCAGAGGCCCGAGGAACCCGCCAGCGCCGTCAGCGGGCATGAGTACTTCGCTCCACCGGCTCTGCCTGCCCCGCCTGCGGAGGCTGACGCAGGGGCGACCTCTGGCGAGACAGCCTCCACCTCTGGGATTTTGGGTGAGATCCCAGCATTTCCTGGAGCTGCCGGATTCGGCGCCAACGCAACAGGAGGGCGCGGGGGGGCGGTGCTCAAGGTCACCTCCGTGGGCGCTTCCGGTCCCGGTTCCCTCCAAGAGGCACTGAACCGTCCTGGCCCGCGTATCATCGTGTTCGCCGTCAGTGGTGTCATCGACGCAGACGTCATCGAGATTCCGCATGGAGACTTGACCATTGCCGGCCAGACTGCGCCAGGAGGTGGCATCACGATTCGCGGTCGACTCAACGCTGGCGATGGAACGGTCGACAACGTCATCATCCGGCACATTCGCGTACGGCCTGCATATGACGGAAGCGATGGCCAGCGCTTCGATGCAATCCAGCTCGGCAGGAGTGGGAATGTCATTCTCGATCACATCTCAGCGAGTTTCGCGGTGGACGAAACGATCGATTTGTTCGCGGCGCACGACGTGACGGTGCAGTGGTCCACCATCGAGAGTTCTGCGATGGTGGGTCACCCCGAGGGTGCTCACAACTTTGGGCTGATCAACGGACCCGATGGCGGGCGAATCAGTGTCCTATTGAATCTCTTCGCCCATCACAGAAACCGGTGCCCGGCCCTCGCAACAGGGCCCGCAGACGTAAGAAACAACGTCATCTACAACGTCCAGAACGGTTTCGTTCACCACAATCCAGCCAAGGGCCAGTTCAACATCGTCGGCAATTATTTCAAGGTCGGACCGAGCTCGCCCCTCACCCCGTACTATTTCGACGACGAGAACGACACGGCTAACCCTGGGCTCGGCTACTTCCTCTGGGGCAACTGGCTGGATGGTACCAGATCCAAATGCAGGGATGGTGCCATGGACAATCCCTGGCGGGACTGCACCATCGGTGTCGGCCGCGGTCAAGAGTTCCGCTCCAAGAAGGAGTTCAACTTCGCGCGGGATACTTCGCTTTACCGCCCCCCAGCAACGCTCGCTGCTGATGACGCCTATGCCACGGTCCTCGCTCACGCAGGGGCGTTTCCACGGGACGTCATCGCGCAGCGTTCAGTCCAGGACGTGCGGGGTGGAGGGGGCGGATGGGGAGATCGCATCCCAACGGATCTCATGGAAGGACTGATCCCGGTTTCCGCTCCCGCAGACACCGATGGAGATGGCATACCGGATGCTTGGGAGGCCGCGAGGGGCTTGGACCAGAGAAACGGAAAGGATAGCGTCGCCCTCCAGTCCTCGGGATACACCGCCATCGAGGAATACGTCAACGAGCTGGCGAACAGCCTGGTGGCACCTTAGCGTTGGGCACGCCGGAAGCGGCGTGGGTTTCTGCCGTCACACTCCGACCTCCAGCACAATCCGTTCCACAGCCGCGCCCGCCCCAACTCAGCGCTTTTCGGCCACCGCCAGCAGGGCGCGCCCCCCAGTGGGATCCGGAATCGCCGCAAGGGTCGCTGCGGGATGGGAACCGTTCCACAGTCGCAGGCTTGCCGCCGTCTTGGACCAGCGCCGTAGTAGCGCGACTGCCACGACAATCCGATGCCCACTCTGTGCTGGCAGTTATAGTGTCAACGTGACTGCGGGCGGAATCTCGACAGCGTGCTAGAAGTCCCTCATGAACGCATCGAACAGGGGCTGCGTCGTTCTTGGATCCAGTGGTCTATGCTGGGTGGCTGCGCCGCTGCGTCGCGGGGCAATCGCGGTTGCGGTGGCCGCGGGAATAATGGCCGGCTGCGGCTGCGAGGATGACAGTGACGACAACGGGAAGGGAACCAGCGGAGCCAGTGGAGCAGCGGGAGCCGAATCGCAAGGGGGTTCTTCCGCGGGAGCGGGAGGCATTGACTCCACCGATGGCTCGGGAGGCAACGCGGGACGCCCGACTGGAGGCAGTCATGCGAGTGGCGGCTCCGCGGACTCCGGCGCTGCCGGTTTCGTGCCCCAGGAGGGAGGAACGGGGGGCAGGGCGAACACCGGTGGCGCCGCCAACACCGGTGGCGCCGCCAACACCGGCGGCAGGTCCAGTACTGGGGGAGCCGCCAACACCGGAGGCCGCAGCTCGACTGGAGGCCGCAGCTCGACTGGAGGCCGCAGCTCGACTGGAGGGCGTAGTTCTGCTGATGGCGGAACCG
>CAYRKE010000017.1:0-44680 GCA_964424695.1 uncultured Polyangiaceae bacterium | reverse complement strand
AGGAGACCGGCGGGACCGAGGAGACCGGCGGGACCGAGGAGACCGGCGGGACCGAGGAGACCGGCGGGACCGACACGGGAACCGGAGGACGAATCGAGGAGGGAACGGTGCTGGCATTCCCTGGGGCTCGGGGGTTCGGCGCAAGGGTGACCGGCGGGCGTGGCGGAAGCGTGATCAAGGTCACGAATCTCGATGACAGCGGCCCGGGCAGCCTCCAATGGGCGCTCGATCAGAGCGGGCCTCGCATCATCGTCTTCGAGGTGAGCGGAATCATCGAAGCTGACATGATTACGATCACCGAGGGCGACGTCACCGTCGCCGGACAGACTGCGCCCGGCGCCGGAATCACCATCCACGGTCGGCTCTACGCTGAGAATGCCTGGAACATCATTCTGCGACATCTCCGCATTCGTCCCGAATACGATGGTTCCGAAGGTGAGCAGTTCGACGCGTTGCGCCTGTCCTACATGAGCGGCGCCATGGTGGACCATATTTCCGTGAGCGGGGGCGTCGACGAGACGGTGGACATGTACACGGCAATCGATGCGACTGTCCAATGGTCGACGATCGAGTGTGCCGGCACTGAAGGCCACCCCGAGGGAAGGCACAACTACGGGTTGATTAATGGCCCGGATGGCATTCGCGTCAGCATTCTGTACAACCTGTTCGCGAACAACAGTCGGCGAAACCCCGCAATTGCCAACGGGCCCAGCGAGGTCAGCTACAACGTCAACTACAACACCGAGGCCGGCTTTGTTCACAACAACCCAGCAAGTGGCCCGTTCAACTTCGTGGGCAATACGTTCCGGCCGGGGCCTTCCGATGAGCTCATGCCCTTCTACTTCGACGACGAAAACGGGTCTCCAGATCCCGACCTGTCCTACGCGCTAGTGGACAACCAGATCGATGGCGAGGGTTCAGCCTGCACGGGAGCCGCACTCGATAATCCGTGGGAGCAGTGCGACATCTATCACGAATCGCCGGAGTCGACCCTCACTCACGAGCTCCATGACTTCTCTGGAGCAAGTGACGGGTACTACGCCCCGGAGATGAATACGGCAGAGGCCGCGTTCATCGACGTGCTCGCATACGCCGGGGCGTTTCCACGAGACGTAATCGCGGAACGAACGATATCGGAGCTGAATGCCGGGACTGGAGAGTGGGGTGCACGAGTTCCGTCTGACCTGATGCAGGGACTGACAGCGGGAAGTCCGCCAGCGGATGAGGATGACGACGGCATGGCGGACAACTGGGAAGCTCAGCACGGGCTGGATCCCAACGACGGAAGCGACCATTCGACGGTCATGCCGTCGGGCTACACCGCCATCGAAGAGTACGTGAACGGACTCGCCTACGCACTGGCTCCGACGTAGCAGCGGCGGCCACCGGAGCGGCCGCGTTTCTTGGGGAGCGGCCGCTCGGGCCCGCCTGTTCTGTGGCAGAACCCAGATAGCGTGACTGGGCTTACGTCTCGAGGAGGGCGACCCCGATGATGCGGGTGGGGGCAACCGCCTGAGCGGCTTTTCGAATGTGCTTGCCGGTGGTCTTTCCCACGCGGCCCGTGAGCAGGACCCCTTCGATCGCACCCGCAAACATGGCAACATCGGAGGTCCCGAGTAGCTGCGGACAGACGACGATGATCTGCCCGTACTCCAGCTGCTGGAGCTCTTGCAGAGCTGCCTTGAGCGCGTCCGAGCGAACGCGATGCTTCTCGGTGATGCTCGCATCCATGGGCATGACGTGCAGGTTGTCTCGGTGTACCGAGAGCGCCCGCCAGGGGATCCCCCCTTGGACGCCACGCTCGTGCAGTTGGCTCGCAAAGCTGTGAGCGGCACTGACCCCCAAGACAGGCCCCATGAGACGCTGCCGTTGATCGAGGTCGATCAAGAGGACGTTTTCTCGCTCCGCTTCCGCATATGCAAGCGCCAACTCCGACGCGCACTTTGCGGCTTCGGTGCCGTCATGGGGAGAGGCCACCGCGAAACACCTCGGGCTACCGGACGACATCAACCGGTGTCGAAGAAGCCGGAAGTGCTCGGCCCGAGGCGAGATCGGTTCATCGACGATCGACAACGTGCTGCGCTCCGCCAGTGGTGCAGCCTGCACCCCGACGACAGCCAACCGCGGCCAAAGAGGCTCGGCCACTCTCTCCCTCGGATCGCGCCCACGGCTCGCATCGACGACCGGGGGATGGCTGGAGCCGCTGCGCTCGAGTGGACCTGCCGGCAGCGCGTGGACCATCAGCGACTGCGCGTTGTCCGCGATGACCATCACGCGATGGGTCGCGCCCACGTTGGCAGTTCCAGGAGTCGCAACAACCCGCGCCTGTACTTCGGTGGGGCTACCGACGTGAGCGCGGGCGGGCTCGACCCGTAGTGCACCCATTTCTGGAGCCCCGGAAGTCGCATGCGAACGCTCGGGCGGCGCGGCCTGCTCGGGCGAGGGGATACGCTGGGTTCCCCGGTGTCCACCGCGATCCACGACTGGGCCGTCGCCATCTAGCCGGGGCGCAGTCGAGAGGCCCGAATGGTCGCTGGCGTGCACCGAATAGGCGTACGTGCCTGCTTCACGCGCGGGCAGTGGTTCCGCCCGGTACACGGGCGTCGTCTCTAACGCGCGGGGCTGGGCAGCTTCGGCTCCCCGCGCCGGGGCGGCGTCACCCTGCATGGCAACGGCTCCAGTCGGTCGAACCGCGGCCGGCTCCTCTGGGCGCGCAGCCGGCAGCACGGGCTCCTGCACCGGCCCGATGTCGATAACCTCCCGAATGGGCATCGCGCAGAGCGGACCGTTGGACTGGCGATCCGACTTCACCGAACGAACCTCGTGCACGAGTACGTCACTGCCTCGCGTCTGCGCCTCACCGTGTCCCCGGGGCTCCGGAGGGGTTCTCCCGGTCGAGTCGCTGGAGTCTGCATGGAGTATCGCGCCATTGGCGAATCCTCCGCGCTGAGTGGCCGGGCCCGCGTTGGGCTCGACGAGCACCGTGGTACCGACCGGCTTTGGTTCGAACTGGTCGCGTCTGTGGGATTGGTCGACGCGGGAACGGTGACTCCCTCGGTCACGACCGGAACTGCGGCGCTCAGACATGCTTCGGGCTCTTTCCGTCGCCGTAGCCCGGGATAACGACCGACACTGGAGCGATCTTGAGCTGGGCCAGATCCCACTCCGACAAGATCCGCTGATCGAGGAAACCGAGACCCAACATCAGACTCACCCCAACCAACAGGAAGAGACCTGCCGCGGCCGCGCTGGTCCGTCGTGCCCCCCGAGCGGACGGCAGGTTTGGAAGGTAAGCGGCTTGGATTACCACAAGCTCTGTCCCTCCGCCGTACCGGTAGGCGTTGTCGAGCGCGACTGCCTTGTAGAGCCGCCGTTCCGCTTCTTCGTGCTGTTCCCGCAACATCTCCAGGCTGCGGCTGATCTCCGCCCACTCCCGCTCCACGTCGACGACGGTAATGGTCACTGGCGAATCAGTGCGTTCCCCCTTGCCGTCGGGTTGGGGGCTTGGCAAAGCACCGACGCGGCGGAGGTCAAGCTCGACCTGCCGGAGTTGTCTCACCAGGTTCTGTTCTTCGTTGGGGTCCGGTGGCCTAGTGGACACAGGGAGTGGAGAAGTGGGCTGCCTCGCGGTCCTGAGGGCAGACGCCCGAGCCGCTCGCAGCTTGTCCTCGGCTGCGGTGAGCTTGGCCTGGGCCCTCGCCACATCGGGGTGGAGCGGGGTGTACTTGGCTCGGAGAGCGTCGTACTCCGCGCGTGCCTGGTCCCGCGCGTTGGTCGCCGCAGCAATGGCCTCCCGCGCCTCGGGAGTGTACTCGGGTTCTGGAGGGGTGACGGGCCCAGTCGGCACGGCATTGGGATTGCGGATCTGCTCGAGCCGACGGCGAAGGCGATCCTGCTGCCGAAGCAGAGCCGCAGTAACCCCTTGCTTCGAGGACCCGCTCGGTTGGGTCTGCGGGAGACCGCCGGGGGGGGTCAAGCGGCCCCCTGCACTGCGCTCTGGCGCAAACTCGGGATGGTCAGTGATGAACGCAGCGTACTGGGCCTCGCGCAAGCTCAACTCGCCCAGTACCTTGTCTTTCTCCGCCTGCAAGAACGTCCTTCTCTCCGCAGCTCTCTCAGCAGTCGCGGCGTTCTCGTGCCGCAACAGGATTTCGCCGAGACGGCGTGCCGCCCGCTGCGCCAACGCCGCATCCGAATCCGTGAACGTTATCCCGATGTTCCTTCCTTCACCGCCACTGAACTGGATCTGCTGGCGGATATCCACCAACACTCGAGCCATGCCAAGCCGCGCAACGCTGTTGGGGCTGATACGCTCAGCCTCCACCAGCTCGGTCAGGGTCGGCGCCGAAAAGATGAACTCACGCACCCTGGAACTGCGATTTCTTGGCGACTCCGACACTGAGTCCTCGCCAAGACCAGACCTCGAGTCGAGCCCCTCTTTGAACTGGAGCACCACCTCTGACGAATACAGGGGCATCCGTATTTTGGGAGCCACCCACGCCGCAATGGCAGACAAAATCACGCTGACGGCAAGGACCGGCCAATAGCGCTTGGATCTCCGAAGCACACTGCGGACCAATGCCAGAACATCCTCCACCGCTTCCGCGGGTGGCTTCTGGGGTGACGTGTCAGCCATATCCGGTCTTGAGTTCGTTGGCGTTCACTGCAGGCAACATGCCCAGCCCTCACGCAGAGAACGCCCCATGCGAAACAACTTGGAGCGCTTGATCTTAGACACATTGAGCGCGGTCTGCCGCAAGGATTCGACACCGTGCTGCCCGCCGCGGACAAGCGACAGGCCGCGCGACCACAGACCAAGTCAAGCATAGGACGCTCAGCCGACACTGGAGCCACAACGCCCACATCCAACCTGCGTCGCACGCCAGTTAGTGACCGTGGCGAACGACCGACGGAGCCCACCTGGGATTGGTAGCCCCACGCCTTCAAGCCCAACCGAAGGCACCGACTTGGGGGTATCGCGGCTTTCGAGCGGCCGACGTCTCCAGATCCGTGGCCGGCCCACACCTGAAACGCCCACTTGTCCCAGCCCATGCCTTTCGGGGGAGGCAGCGCCGGCTCTCGCTACTCATAACCGCGAGCACCGGAGCGATGCAGCAGCGACGGTGGAGCGACCAGAATGCCGCGCACGAGTCGGGGGACCACCGTGCAGGGTCTACAATCGTTGTCGGCCGAACTCGACGCGTCAGTGGTGTCACTGGTGCGCTTCACGAGAAAGCGACCGAGTACAGCATCTTCACTCCAACGAACAGGAGAAACGAGGCAAACCATCGTTTGACCCGCGCCGGATCGAGGCGCGACGTGAGGCGGGCTCCAACCGGGGCCATGATCATCGAGAGTACCGACACACCCGCGAGCGAGGGCAGGTGGATGTAACCGATGGAGTGGGGCAGCGGGGTGGCGACCCCGAAACCGCTAACGACGTAGGTGAGCGCCCCCGCCAGCGCGATGGGGAAACCAATCGCTGCGCTCGTTCCTACGGCGCGCCGAGGATCGACGTTGCACCAGAGCATGAAGGGAACCGTCATCGAACCCCCGCCAATCCCAACCCAACTGGAAACACCACCGATGGCCAGCCCCACGCTGGTCGTGCCAATGGCACCCGGAAGGGTGCGGGTCGGGCGAGGTCGAACGCCAAAGAGCATCTGGAACGCCACGGCCAGGAGGAAGACAGTGAACACGGCCTTCAGGATCGAGCTGTCGAGGCGCGACGCAACGAACCCTCCGAGGTAGGTCCCGACCAGAATCCCAGGCGCGATCCGCCGGACGAGTGCCCAATCGACGGCGCCTCTCTGGTGATGGGCACGCGCGCTCGAGAGGCTGGTGAAGATGATGGTGGCAAGGGACGTCCCTAGTGCCAGCTGAATGCTGCCTTGCGGCGGGAAACCTTGTGCCTCGAAAAGGTAGGTCAGTGCGGGAACGATGATGATCCCTCCCCCAACACCAAGGAGACCAGCCAGGGTCCCTGCGACGACTCCGGTGCATGCGTAGAGAGCGAAGTACACGAGCGAGATGTGGTCCATACCGATGCGTCTCGGGAATCACTAGCACTGGGCGGAGGCATGCCCCTCGGCTGCCGATCCCCATCGCCCCTTCGCCCGCGCTCGCGAGACCGGCCGCAAGCAGCTCCGGATCGTCCGGACGCATCATATCGCCCCTTCGCCCGCGCTCGCGAGACCGGCCCCACCAGGGGTGAGGGGGCAGGGGCACCACCACTCGGAGCATGCCGAGTTCTGCTCGCGGGTCGGTGCTCTGACGGCCTGCGGGTCGCGTGGGCGTGAACCGCACGGGCGATTATGCCGCGTGCGAACGTCGCGGAGCTCTAGGGCCGACGGGCGCGTCCCAGAGCGGAGAAGCGTCCGAACTATCGGCCTGTTGACCACCTTCGCTACTGCGAGACTCCCGAGCGGTTGACCCGGTGGCCTGTGGCAGCAGATCCAAGCACCGCAGCGGGTGGCGCCAAAGGAGTCCGGAGCCCTACCATCGACCTTTGCGGGTGGACCGAGCTTTCCACTCGCTGCGCAGAGGAATCCGCCCTCAGACCCTGCGCGCGGGCCAAACGAACGCGGGTCCGTGCGTCGGGTGTCAACCGAGGCACGCTCGACGGCGGACCATGAAGCTCCGTTGACACGCCGACGAGAAGCCAGCATCGGGCGTCGCGAGAAGCAGGTTTCCGCTCGCGGGTCGGTGCTCGACAAGCGTGGGAGTCGAGATATCCCTGTCCCCCTGACGGACAGCCGTTTGTCGTGAAGCGTCGGTCGCCGAGATCCTGACGACGCTCCTGCAGCAAGTGGCGTACGCTTCCACGCCGGCCGCGTTCGTTGCGAGTCAGTTCACCGAAACCTGAACGGAAGGTGAGGTCTCGTCACCGCTCACGCTCTCGCAGAATTTGCGCGAGCGCCGGGGATGCCCGAGCGAAGTCCGCGCGTTGCGGGTCTCCATTGGCGGATCTCTGAGGACGAGCGCGCAGCGTCCGGCGAGTCTGGTCACACCCCACGAATTTGGAGCTGCGACCCTGCGGAAAAGTTGTATGAAGGGCCACCGGTTTGGCTATCCACCGGTCGCACGACGGGTTCGCCCACGGGTGGCGGACCTGAGAGTGACCCGGTGGTCCGGTATTCGGATCCCAGGTGAGCGCAAGCTCGCCCGCGTCGCCCCCTGGCGACGTCAGCCTGCAACGAGCGAATGAGGTAGCACCTATGAAGATGATCTATAAGTTCTCCGGCAAGGTCTGCGAAGGCAAAGCCGATCAAAAGGCACTGCTTGGTGGCAAGGGCGCAAACCTCGCCGAGATGGCGAGCCTCGGTATCAGCGTCCCCGCGGGCTTCACGATCACGACCGAAGTCTGCACTGAGTACTACAAGTCCTCGCCACCCAAGCTCCCGAACGGGCTGGCAGAGGAGGTCAAGAAGGCCATGGAGTGGATGGGCGGGGAAGCCGGCAAGAAGTTCGCCGATCCCACCAATCCCCTGCTCGTCAGCGTCCGTTCCGGCGCTCGCGCCTCGATGCCCGGCATGATGGACACGATCCTGAACCTTGGCCTCAACGACGTCACGGTCGAAGGCCTTGCGAAGAAGGCGAACAACCCGCGTTTTGCCTATGACGCGTACCGCCGCTTCCTCACCATGTACGGCAACGTCGTGCTGGAGCTCGAGCACCACGATTTCGAGCACCTGATGCACGACGTGCGCAAGGACGTCGCCAAGCGCAAGAACATCGCCATCCCGGCCGACCACGAGGAGCTCGCTCGCGTCGTCCCCGACACGGCTCTGGAGACCGATGACCTCAAGAAGCTCGTCACGGTCTACAAGGCCCTGATCAAGGAGAAGACCGGCAAGGACTTCCCCTCGGATCCGTTCGAGCAGCTGCTGGGTGCCATCGATGCCGTGTTCCGCAGCTGGAACAACAACCGCGCCAAGTTCTACCGCAAGATGAACCAGATCCCCGAGGAGTGGGGTACCGCCGTCAACGTCCAGATGATGGTGTTCGGCAACACCGGCGACACCTCGGGCACCGGCGTGTGCTTCACGCGCAATCCCTCGACGGGTGAGCACAAGTTCTTCGGTGAGTGGCTCCCCAACGCCCAGGGTGAAGACGTGGTGGCCGGCATCCGCACCCCACAGCCCATCGCCAAGAGCGAAACCAGCGCCGGCAAGAGCCTCGAAGAGGTGATGCCCGAAAACTACAAGCAGCTCTTCGACATCCAGAAGAAGCTGGAGAACCACTTCAAGGACATGCAGGATCTCGAGTTCACCATCGAGGACCGGCGCCTTTACATGCTGCAGACCCGCAACGGCAAGCGCGCGGGCCGCGCCATGGTCAAGATCGCCGTCGACATGGTGAAGGAAGGCCTGATCGACGAGAAGACCGCGATTCAGCGTCAGGAGCCGGGCCGCGTGGAAGAGCTGCTCTTCCCCACCGTCGACCCCAAGGAGAAGGCCAAGCCCATCGCCAAGGGCCTTCCCGCTTCTCCCGGTGCGGTCACCGGCGCGGTCGTGTTCAGCGCCGACGAAGCCATCAAGCAAACCGCCGCCGGCAAGAAGGTGATTCTGGTCCGCATCGAGACCTCTCCCGAAGACCTCGAGGGCATGAACGCCGCGCTCGGCATCCTCACCGCTCGCGGTGGCGCCACGAGCCACGCGGCGGTCGTGGCACGCGGCATGGGTCGCTCCTGCGTCGTCGGCTGCTCCGAGATCCTCATCGATTACGCCAACAAGCAGCTCTCGGCCAAGACCAAGACCGGCGACACCATCGTGGTCAAGGCTGGTGAGCTCATCACCATCAACGGCTCGGCAGGCACCGTGTACGTGGGCAACGTCGCCAAGATCGACCCCGAGCTCGGCGGCGAACTAGGCCAGTTGCTCGAGTGGTGCGACAAGCACAGCCGCATGAAGGTCCGCACCAATGCGGATACCCCGACCCAAGCCAGGCAGGCCCGTGAGCGTGGCGCGCAGGGCATCGGCCTCTGCCGCACCGAGCACATGTTCTTCGAGGCCGATCGCATCGCTGCCGTTCGTGAGATGATCCTCTCGTCCACGGTAGAGGCTCGCGAGAAGGCGCTGGCCAAGCTTCTTCCGTTCCAGACCGGTGACTTCATCGGACTGTTCAAGGAAATGGCTGGCTTCCCGGTCACCATCCGCCTGCTGGATCCGCCACTTCACGAGTTCCTCCCCAACAAGCCCGAGCAAATCGCCGAGCTGGCCAAGACCATGGGCGTGAGCGTCGCGGACCTGAACAAGAAGGTGAGCGACCTGCACGAGTTCAACCCGATGCTGGGTCACCGCGGTTGCCGCCTCGGTATCACCTTCCCCGAGATCAGCCGCATGCAGTTCCGCGCGATCCTGACCGCGGCCTGCAAGGTCAAGAAGGAGGGCGTCAACGTCGTCCCCGAGATCATGATCCCGCTCGCCCTCAGCAAGCTGGAGCTCGACCTCCTCAAGGTGGACTGCGTCAAGGTTGCCGAAGAGGTCTTCAAGGCGGAAGGCGTCACTGTCGAGTACAAGTACGGCACGATGATCGAGCTGCCCCGCGCGGCCCTGCTCGCCAACGAGCTGGCACAGACGGCTGAGTTCTTCAGCTTCGGCACCAACGACCTCACCCAGACCACCCTGGGCATGTCGCGCGACGATGCTGGCAAGTTCCTGCCCGAGTACGTCGACAAGAAGATCCTGAAGTACGAGCCCTTTGTCTCGATCGATCAGGAGGGAGTCGGCCAGCTCGTGAAGATAGGTTGTGACAAGGGCAAGAGCGCCCGGCCCGACATCAGCCTCGGCGTGTGCGGCGAACACGGCGGCGATCCGAACTCGATCGACTTCTTCGAGCGGGCTGGCCTGAAGTACGTCTCCTGCAGCCCGTTCCGCGTGCCAATCGCGCGCGTCGCGACTGCCAAGGCGGCGATCGACAACGCCAAGTAGCCAACGGCTCGCCTGGCGCTCGCCTGGCGAATGGTGAAGTATCGAGGCATCTCCGGCCCACGCTGGGGATGCCTCGATGTGTTTTGAGGTACCCGTTCACACCTGTGGGGCGTACCGGCCGCGATACGCCTCACGCTGCGGGGCACCTCCGGCTGGGCTCCCTCTCGGGCAGAAGCTCAGCCGGCCTTGCCTGACGCGCTGCCGCTCGCCGAGGCGCTCGCCTTGACGTCGACAGAAACGTTCACGTTGGCCTTCACGCTCGCCGCGGCGTCGAGAGCTGCCTTGAACGGCGCAGCGACGCAGGCTGTGAGCTCGGCGGCCACCAGTGACCCGCCCGCCGTCGAGGCTTTGACTGCTGCCTGGGCTCCTTCGACCACACCTTGCACCGAAGCGGCCACGCCTTCGACGCGGTCCTTCATGCCGATGGCAACCTTCACGACGCCAGCCAGATTCTTCTCGAGTGCTGCTCGGTATTGGGTCGCCGCGTTGGCATCCGCAGACCCGGTGATCTTCACGACCACGCGTGCCGGGGTACACTCGAGCTTGCCGGAGACCTCGGCATCGCACTGGGCCTTGCAGTCGGCGCTCACCTCGGGCGGCTCCGCCTTGCCAGAGCACTTGGGCTCCTTCCACTCCACCGAGCATTCGCCGGAGCAGGTCCCTTCACAGTCAGCACCACCTTGGAGCTTGCAGCTGCCACTACACCCGCCCTTGCAGGTGCCACTGGCGCCTGCGTCGCACTTGCCCTCGCAGGTGCCCTCGCAGGTGCCGGACGTGTTCTTTCCGTTGCACTTGCCGTCGCACTTGCCTCCGCAAGTCCCCTTGAAGTCGGCTTCGCAGGTTCCCTCGCAGGTTCCCTCGCACTTCGCCGCAGCATCCATCTGACACGACCCCTCGCACTTGCCTTCGCAGGTGCCAGAAACCGTGCCCCCGTCGCACTTCACTTCCGCTTTTCCGCCCTTGACGCTGGCGTCACACTTGCCGCTGCACTCGGCCATGGCATTCATGGACGCGGAGCAGACAGGCGGCGCGATGTCGACGGCGATGTTCGCCTTGGCTCCCATCTTGGCCTTCACGGCGCCCATCGCTTCGACGGCGGCTTTGCAGGCTGCCTCGCCGTTCTTGTAATCACCGCTACCCCCGAGGTCCTTGGCAAGGCCGCCACACGCCGCCACAAGGTCAGCGTCGATGGCTGCGGCGATCTCCTTCAAATGAATCGCGCCGACCAGCCCTGACTTGAGCTTGCCAGCCGCCGAGGCGTCCATCTTGAAGCTGCCAGCCCAGTCGAACTCGGCAACCGCTGAAGCGCTGGTTACGTCTGGACATCTCCCGCCCCCGGGAACCCCCGGCACACCGCCCATCTTCCCGCATCCGGAGAAGAGCGGGAAAGCCCCTACTGCGATCAAGATCAACGAAGTGAACACTCGTGCCCCATTTCGAAACATCCTGTTTGCCCTCCAGGCGCTGGATTCGAGAGGCCTTGATCCAATCCCAAAGCACTGCCCAGAGCAAGTCCCCGCGGTAATCCCCTCACCGCGTACCGAAGATGTCACCAAGCTCCCGCCGACTTCAGGTGGCCTTGGCCCGGGTACTCGCCACCTCGCTCCTGCAGAATCCCCTGTTCATGCGTGTGGTTGGGCTGGATGGGTGCCCCGGGAGCCCTCAGTCAAGCGGTCGTGGAATCCGTCCGGACGTGAAGCTCCTGATAGGAAGAGGTCCTCCTACCTGGTCCTCGACTCGGCTTGCCGACGGCCTCGTCCCTTACATGCCGATTCATCGCGCGGTGACGGTACGGCACTGGCACACCCGGGCGGTCTCCGCGCCCGCATCCCCTCGTGGCCATCCTACTCCGAGAGCTCGGACTCCACCGCTGATGACGCGTCGGTGGACGCAGACGCGAGAGCATCTTTGGCAAGCTTGCCAAGCCAGAGCCCAACCACGGCCGTTGCCACCAGACCAACGAAGAGGAACACGGTCTGTCCTCCCCCCCCTTGAGGCATCCGCCCAGCCGCAATGTCGCGGAGATGCGGGGCGGCAGCGCCGAGTTGAGTGTAGAAAAGCGAACCCGGCAAGGACCCGACACACGTCGCAAGGAGGTACTGGCGATTCGTGATACTGGTCAGACCAAAGGCATGATTGAGGACACTGAAGGGGGAGATCGGAGATAGGCGCAGGAGCACGACCGCGCGCACCCCAAATACCCCGAGGAGTCGATCGACCGCCAAGAATCGGGGATCGTGCCGCAACCACTCCTCGATCGTGCGGCGCAGCACGGTTCTCGCCAGCAGGAACATAGCGAACGACGAGATCGCGACACCCGGGATGGCCACCAGAGGCCCCATCCAAGCACCGTAGGTGAACCCCGCGACGACGCTGAACATCGCTGCGGGTACGAAAAGTAGAGCCCCCAGCGTGTACGAAAGCGAGAACAAGACCGCGCCCGCCAAGCCAGCGCTCTTCATCAGATGCGAGCCCGATTCGAACCAGGCCCCGACGGGCACGAAGCGCCCAACGAGGACGAAGAGCAAGAGCACGCCAACGAATACGAGTGGGCGCTTGCAGGACTTCAGCCTAGTCATGGGACCGCACGAGCGAGGAGGCCCATGCCTCCCCGCCAAACCGTGCATATACCGCGCGCGGCGAGCGCCGCACGTCCCTCGGCGCCCCTTCGGTTCCTAGGGACGGCCGGGTCGCGGGCTGGAGGAGCGCTGCCTCGTCTCGAACCTCGGCCGGGATTCCAGCCAGTCTCCCACACTGGGTCTCGACTCCGTGCGGCGCTTCAGCGACCCCATCGTAACAACGACGTGGAGTCTCCGGGCACGCGTTCCAGCATGGACGGCAATGCGAGACCGACACCACGACGCTTCCGAGGGCGCCGGAAGCACTGAGTTGGAGCGCCCGTGGGTCTGCTCGCGACGATCCTGGCCAAGTCGGTGACACTGGTAAACGCGCGCTGGTGCGTGTTGCCCGAAGCACTCCACGGGAAGGGCGTTGCGGTTTGCCTGGCAACGGTTCGAGGCCCGCTCTAGGGTGTGCGGATGGGGCCACCAGCCTCTCCTTTCGTGCAAAGCGCGCCGCGCCTGGCTCAGGGTCTCATGGATGGCAACCTGATCGGTGGACGCTACCGTGTGCTGCGCGCTCTGAAGGCTGGCGGGATGGGCTCGGTCTACGAAGCCGAGCACCAGGGCACACAGAGGCACGTTGCTCTGAAGGTCATTCGGCCAGAGCTCGTTGCCGATCCCGAGGCGCGGCGGCGTTTCGAGACCGAGGCTCGGATTGGCGCCGTGCTCGCCAGTCGGCATGTCGTCGACGTTCTGGATGCGGGGATCGACGAGACGACGGGAATGCCCTTCATCGCGATGGAGTTGCTGCCCGGATGCGATCTGGAGGAGCTCGCGCGCCGTCGTGGGCGTTTCTCACCACAAGAGACCCTGACTTACCTCCAGCAGCTCGCGCGTGCCCTGGACCGCGCCCATGGCCGGGGCATCGTACATCGCGACCTCAAACCCGAAAACCTGTTCCTCGCGAATCTGCCGGACGAGGAGCCCCACATCAAGATCCTGGATTTTGGCATTGCCAAGCTCCTTCATCAGTACGCGGGCAGTAGCACCAATCAGGTCACTGGAACCCCGCTGTACATGGCCCCAGAACAAGCGCAGAGGGCCGCCGACATTTCTCCTGCCACTGACATTTGGGCGCTGGGACTCATCGCGTACCGATTGCTCGTCGGTCGCACCTACTGGGACGTCGACACGATTCACGCTCTGTACGCGGCGATTCTCATTCACCCACTCGTGTCGCCAACTGAATCGGCGAAGGGCTCGGGAGTCCCCTTGCCGCCAGGCTTCGACGGTTGGTTCTTCGGGTGCGTGCACCGTGACCCTGCCCAACGTTTTCGGAGCGCAGGCCAGGCGGTCGCAGCCCTCGCCTGCCTGTACGGAACGCAGGCGGAAGAATTCTCGAATCCCGTCCCGCGAGGACGGGGTCGCTATGAGCCCGTCGCCGTGAGACCCGGACAACTCGCAGAGACCGTCGCCGCCGTTCCCGCGCGTACCACTGCCGATGCCCTCGCTCCGACTGCCGCTGGTCCCCTCGGGAGTCTTGGCGCCGGTGGTCCAGCTCCCGTTGCCAATGGGGGCTACTCGCCCGGGGTTCAGGCTGGCTTCTCGGCGACCTCGGGGTACCGCCCCGTGACCCCGCCTGGCCATGGGGAAGGGCCGCTCGGTCTTGCCCCCTTCAACGAGGGCCCTGCTCGCACGGTGGGCGATCGATACGCCGCTACCTGGGGCCAACCCCTGCCTCCGGGGGTCGTCCACCCAACAGTCGGTCACGCGCCGGAGCCACGACGAATGAGCCCCATGGCAGCAGCGGCGATAGTGGCCGCAACCGTCGTGGCGGGCCTTCTGGTGGCAGTGGTCGTCGTGCTGCTTCGCTCGGGCAACTGGGGAGGGCTGGGTCAGGAAGCACGAGACGCGCATCTCGTGCCACCGGCTCTGGATGGTGTGGGCCTCCTCGGGCCCCAGAGCCCCAACGCGACGTCGGGAGCCGATCAAACGACGGTCATCGCGCCATTGGCCCAGCCACAACCTGCCCCAACAACCTACACTCCGCTCTTGCGCTACCGCTCACCGAGGGCATGTCCGGGGTCATACTGGGTACAAGTGGCTGTGCCGGCCGACGCTACCCCTGACAACTACGACTTCGCCCTCACTCGCAAGGCCATATCCGGCCATCGGGAGCTCGCAGGCTGCTGCTTCGTCATGGCAAGAAACCCTGTGGGCAAGCGGATCTTCGGCGGAATCGCTCCGACCCAAGCCAGCGCGCTCCGCTTGAAGGAGGTTCTGGACGAGAAGATCGGCTCGCACGGCCGAGCCATCCAGTCCAAGACTGGCCTCACGATCCTTCACGGGACCTTCTTCCTCGATGAACTGGGGAATCCTGGTTACTTTGCAGAACCGCTGTGATGCCGCCGACAACACCATCGCAACGGTCGCAGCCTGTGTGCGAGGTCATCCGTACCGTCCGGCGCCGTCTTTTTGGGGCTGCATTCCCGCCAAGGTTGGCTAATCCTCAGAGGTGGCCCCCGAAAGGAGCACTTAATCCATGCTTGAGCGACTTACTCTTCTTCTTCCAGTACTGGTACTTGCGGCCTGCTCCGCAGGCACGTCGCAAGACGATAGCGACTCCGACTCGAACGAGCGGTCGTCCGAATCCGGAAATGGCACAGGCAGCACCGGCGCCGAAGGCATCGGGGACGATGTCGAGATTGTGCAGCCTCCCCCGGACAACGCGGACTGCGACAACATCCTGGAGGTGACCTACCGAGATTTCGACCTCAGCCATCCAGATTTCGAGATGGACTTCAAGGGCGAGGTCGTGCGGCGCACTCTCATCGCGGATGATCTCGGGAGTGACTCGAAACCTGTCTTTGCCAGCACCATTGGGTGTCCGTGGGACGAGACGACGCCAACCGGTTGCGCCAATTGGACCGTAACGGAGCCCGAGATCACGAGCAAGGAAACCTTCGACCAGTGGTACCGTGACGTCGAGGGCGTAAACTACCGCTTCGATCGTGAGCTCGTGCTCACGGATCAGGGCGACGGAACCTACGTCTATTCCAGCAATGCGTTCTTCCCAATCGGGAACAACGAGGGCTGGGGTGCGACGCCGCCCGAGCACATCAACCAGAACTTCCTGTTCACAACGGAGATCCACCTCCAGTTCACCTACGTTGCTGGTCAGGCTTTCTCCTTCTACGGCGATGACGATCTCTGGATCTTCGTCAACGGCCACCTCGCGCTGGACCTCGGAGGCCTACACCTGCAGGCCCGTGGCACCATCGACTTCGACGCGCAAGCGGGCGAACTAGGTATCTCCCCGGGCGGAGTCTACCGGATGGATATCTTCCACGCCGAGCGGCACACCGATGCCTCGAATTTCCAGATCGAGACCACCATCGGATGCTTCACACCGGTAGACGTTGACGTCTACTGAGTCTGTGCGCGCCTTCGGTCAGTGAAGTCAGTGAAGCAGTGCACATCGCCCGTGCTGCGATTGGCGGGCGGATGGGTGCCCGGATCTCGAGTGGAACGCTCGCTCACTACCAGTCTCTTTGGAAAACTCGAAGGAGAGGCTCTGAACCGTTCCTTCACGGCCCAAGCCGAATCGTCCCGCTACCCGGCAGATCCTCGGGGGAGCGCCAATCTGGCCACCACCACGACGCCGACCGCCCGTCAGTGTCGCGGTCGTGGACGGCAACATTGAGCCGGACAACCCCATCCTGCCTACCTGACGTCGTCGTGATCCAAGACCGCGGAATCGCGACCTCCGCGATGTATCCGTCGCTCGTCCGAACGCATGCTACCTCCGTCCCGCTCGGCAACTGGGTTCCCTCAGAAGCGTACAGCCAATCGGAGGTTGGAGACTCGCTGGGGCTGAGCGCGATGCGGAGAAATGTATCGCCGTCTCCAGCGCCTCCGCTGTGCGCACGCGCTGGATCGGGCCGGGCATCCACGCGGATCTCGACGCCGTCTTGTGCCCAGGGCCGCGTCTTCTCCTTGGCGTCGACGGAATCATCCGTAACGTCGACCGCGACATAAAGCCAATCCCGGTCGTAGCTCACGCCCATGCGAAAACGGTTGTCCTCGGGGCCTCGCCATGCCACAGCATTGCCCGACACTTGCCGGGGTACATCCACGACGGTTCCCAGCCGGTGCCAGTCGTCGAGACGCCCGTCCACGTTGACGCGACGGGGAGCCTTCGGAGCCGACACGAGCCGCACCACCGAGAGAACGGTGGACCCGTTGAGCTCCAGAGGCTGACCCGAGGCTCCGGTGGAGGTGACGCGCCACTTCAGGTCGACGCCAGCCCCGTCTGCGGACCAAGGAGAACGACTGACGACCTTGAAAGATTGGTCCATCGTTGAATGAGGCTCGACCGTCAGGCTCACCGCAGCCGGCACGACGCCGAGCGGTTCGCGCGCCACCGTCGAGAGCTCCACCTTCAACGGTGCGTCGCCGGAGTTGCGAAGCCGCACCGTGCTCGTACCCTCACGGAACCCGTGATCGAAATAGATAGGCGTCGGCTCGAGCGCTCCCCTTCCGAGCACCGAGGCCTCAAACGCTCTGCTCTCTTCGGTTCGCGGGGCATCACCCAGAATCCCGTCGAGAGCGAGGTTGGTAACGACGGGTCCGCGATCAGTCAGGGTCACCCACGCAACGTGGTCGAACTCCCCATATTCTGGGCCCCGCAGACCACTGCCTCCACCGGTGGTTGCCAAAGTGTAGAGGCTTCGACCTCCCCGTTCGTGCTTGACGTATCGGTGACGGTGACCGGCAAAGACCGTGTAGGGCCGCTCGCCCAGGATGGCCGCCACCTTGTCCCAAACCGACGGCTGGTTCTTCGGTCGTCGCCTACCGTTCCCAACATCCCACAAGGGAGAGTGCATCACGACGAAGGTCCACTTGACGTTCGCGTGGCGATCCAGGACCCCCCGAAGCCAAGCGAGCTGCTCGTCTCCAATCTCGCCCACGGCGGAATCCACCGTGTCCAGGCACACGAACAGCACGCCTGAATAAGCGAAGGCGTAGTACGTCCTCCCGAAACGATCTCGCCAGACTCGACGGCGAGCCTCACCGTCAACATCGTGGTTGCCTGCCACATAGAAAAAGGGGGCGTCGAGCCGCCGAACCAATCCGTCGATCCCGTCCCACTCCTTGCGGAGCGCCTTGCGAGTCGTGCCCTTGCCCTTGATGAGGTCCCCGACGCTCAGGACCAGATCGGGGGCGAGGGAATTGAGCTTGGGAATCGCTGACTCGAATACCCCCCGGCGCGGCGCAGCCGCATGGTCGGAGACGATGGCGAACCGAAGTGGAGCTCCTTCGCGGTGCGGCGGAGCCAGATGCGTCCAAGGGCCAGCCTCGCCACCGGAGTCGATGACGATCCGAGGCGCCCCAGGGGTTGGGGAGTTCGCTGGTGCGGCTGGCGTCTGACGGCCCGACGGCAACGCATCCAGCACACCCTTCGATTCCGCTGCTCCGCCCTGCGACGGGGCCCGGAGCTCCGCCCCCTCTGGTACGTTGGGCGCGACCGGCGGCGCCGCTGCCGGGCACCCACTCAGTGTCAGCGCTAGCCCGGCGGATCGGAGGCAACCCCTCGTCGCCCACCGCGAGGCGGCGGGGTGCTCGGCATCGCGGGCGGTGCCACAGACAGTCGGCAGAATCCAAGGCATCGGCATGGGAACGGGCACTCGTTAGGAGACGGTAGCACTGGCCCGCGAGATCCGCTCTTGGTCGCGGAGACGTAGGCGTGACACACCCGCCGCAGCCTGACTCGACCGACCAGAGTCGGCTAGTACGCAGAGCTCTCCAATCGAGCGGGCTGGCTGTCTCGACCGCGGTCCGCTATCTTCCGGCCGCTAGTCGTACCCTTTGGCAGCCCACGCCCGAACCGAGACTCCACTCGTGCTCGCCGCGAGCAGCCCGGCTCCGAGTAGCAGGCAGCCCCGGTCGGAGGGCTCCCGAATAGGCGCAGCATGGAATCCAAAGCCCCCTGGACGCTCTCCCCAAAACGCGGCCTCTGCCGAAAGCGCAGCTGTGCCCGTGCCGCACCCAGGCCCGCCCAGTGGGATTGCTGGTCTAGCCGAGCCAGCGTGGCGTGGGTATCGCTGGCAGTGCTGATCGTTGCGCTCGCCTTGACCGGACGCGCGACGGCACGGAGCGCTCCGTGGACGGCGCGGAGTGCGACCCCCGAGGACATCGAAATCGAGCTGGTGACCTTCGATCCGGGCGACTCTGTGGCCGAGGCCTTTGGTCACACCGCGTTGCTGGTTCGCTCGCGCCGACACCGCGTCGAGCGGCTCTACAACTATGGTCTCTTCGACTTCGGCCCAGACATGCTGCCGAACTTCGCACGGGGCCGGCTCACGTTTTGGGTCGGTGAAGAGAATCCGCGTTCGGCGTACCCGTACTACCGAATGGAAGGCCGCGAAATCCGATCGCAGCGCTTGAACATCGCCCCCCAGGAACGCCTCGCCCTGGCTCGAAGCCTGGCTCGCGCCGTGCTCCCGGAAAACCGGGAGTATCTCTACGACCACTACCGCGATAACTGCTCGACCCGCCTCGCCGATGCGATCAACCGCGCTACCAACGGCCAATTCAAGGCCTCACTCGCCGGACCAGGCCGAATGACGCTGCGTGACCATACAAGGCGCCACGTCGAAAACATGCCGCTGATCGAGTTCCTGATGATGCATGCCATGGGGGGCAGCGTCGACGAGCCCATTACGCGCTACGAAGAGCTCTTCCTCCCAATCGAGCTGGAGCGCGCCGTAGGCCAAGCCTCGGTGGTATCCGCGGACGGAAAGCGCACCCCACTCGTCTCCAAGCAGAAAATCCTGTTCCGCGCAGAGCGGAAGCCGACCCCGGAGCAGCCAAACCCATTCTGGCGTCGCACGCTGAGCGTCGGGCTGTGCGTTGGAGCGCTCTTGCTCGCATTCGGATGGAGGCATCAGGAGCCCCTGGTTCCTTGGCGCCGCATGGGGCTCGGTCTGCTGCTGCTGATACTGGGTGGCATCCTGGGTGCTCTCGGCACGTTGACGACGGTGGTGTCATTCGCCACCGACCATCAAGTGGCGTATGACAATCAGAACGTGCTCCTCTCGAACCCCCTGCTCCTCGGGCTCTGCGTCGCCGCAGTCGGCGCCCTCCGCAATCGGGCATATTGGCACCGCTGGCTCTGGGCGGTGGCCCTGTCAGTGGGGGGGCTCACGGCTACCGCGCTGCTCCTCAAGCTCCAACCGTGGGCCGTGCAGGACAACGCCGAGAGCCTGACGCTGCTCGTCCCGCCACACGTCGCGCTGGCGATAGTCGCGTGGCGGGACTGGCGTGCTCAGAGCTCGGAAATCCCCATGCGGCCGGGCCACGCTCCGGCATGAATCGAGCGCGGCCCGCCACACGTCAGCGGCGGCCCCCAAGAACGCGGGGCCCCGCGGTCACAGTCCAAGACGCTCAGACGACTACTCAAGCGTCAGCAGGGCGCGCATTCTGGGCCACCGCAATCCACGTCGGTCTCATCGCCATTTGCGACGCCATCGTCACAGGTCGGCGCGTCGCACGCACCGGAGGCGCACACCCGGGATTCGCAGTCCCCGCTGACCACACAGGTGTGACCAATTGGACAGGGCTCGCAAGAACCTCCGCCGCAGTCGGTGTCGGACTCGTCGCCGTCGCGAACAGCATTGTTGCAGCTCGCCTTCTCCACGGTGCAGATGCCGACAACGCAGACGCCTGCCAGGCAGTCCGCCGCGACGCTGCATAGCTCACCAACGCTACAGGGATCGCAGACCGAACCACCGCAGTCAACGTCGGTCTCGTTCCCATCCCGCATGCCGTCAGTGCAAGTAGGACTCTCGCAGACTCCTTGGGAGGAACACACCGACGGCGCGCAGTCCGAGTGCTGACTACAGGCCTCCCCCAAGTGGCAGGGCACACAGTCTCCACCACAATCGACATCTGTTTCGGAACCGTTCACGAGACCGTCAGCGCAGTGCTCGGCCAAGCACATACCATTGAGGCAGACGCCCGACGCGCAGTCGGTATCGGTGTGGCAAGACACTGTCGACGGACAAGCGCCGCAGGTTCCACCGCAGTCCACACCCGTCTCGTCGCCGTCGAGGATGCCGTTCTGGCAGCTGGGCTTCTCCGACTCACACACGCCTGCCACGCAAACGCCCCCAGAGCACTCGTCATCCGTGGCACACTCACCGGTATCGAGCACGCAGATGCCCATCACGCAGGCTCCCGCCGCACAGTCGTCGTCCGTCGAACAGAGTGAGGGATCCGCCTGGCAGACCCCAGCAATGCACGCTCCGCCGGAGCAGTCAACGTCCGTGACGCACTCACCGGTATCGAGCACGCAGATGCCCATCACGCAGGCTCCCGCCGCACAGTCGTCGTCCGTCGAACAGGGTGAAGGATCCGCCTGGCAGACCCCAGCGATGCACGCTCCGCCGGAGCAGTCGGCGTTCGTACCACACCCAATCGTAGCGGGCTCACAGAAGCCATCCACGCAGACTTCTTCACTCGAACAGTCCGCATCCGACGCGCATGCCGTGGACGCAACCTCGCAACGGCCACCCACACAGACTTCTTCACTCGAACAGTCCGCATCCGACGCGCATGCCGTGGACGCAACCTCGCAACGGCCACCCACACAGACTTCTTCACTCGAACAGTCCGCATCCGACGCGCATGCCGTGGATGCGACCTCGCAACGGCCACCCACACAGGATTCTCCGTTCGAGCAATCATCGTTCGTCTCGCACTGGACGGAAATGGACTCACAGAGCCCGTCCACACAAGCTCCGCCGCTCTCGCAATCACTACTCGTTGAGCAGGCGAGGCCCAGCGCGCACGGAGGGCAGTCTGCCCCTCCGCAGTCCAAGTCCGACTCGTCCGCGTCCACTGCGCCGTCAGCGCAGTGCTCCTCTGCGTTGACGCAAACCCGGTCCCGACAGGTCCGATCCATGCAGTCCGAATCGGCGAGGCACGCCTTGCCGACGGCACAGCTTGGGCACTTGCTGCCCCCACAGTCGACATCGGTCTCCGAGCCACTCCGAACATGGTCCGTACACTTGCCGCTCCCGCTCGTCTCTTCGGTGGAGCCGGCGACCCCCGCCAAGTCGTCAGCACTCCCATCACCACCTGCGTGTCCCTGACCACCTTGTCCGTCGACCTCACCCGAATCGTCACCGTCGCCCGAGGCTCCCGCGGCGTCATCCCCTCGTGCCTCGGCACTGCCAGCCGCCCCGGCGTTACCTTCGCCGCCGACTGAGCCAACATCGTGGAAACCGCCAACGAGCGAGCCAACATCGTGGAAACCGTCGTCAACGCAAGCCACAGCCGCCACAGCGAACACCACAGCAACCCCTGAACGATACCGAATCATCATCTCGAATCCTCCTCCACTTGGTGCCACGACAGGACGGTTTCCATTTGCGGGAACCTCGATTCTGAAGTCGTCATTCTCCATCCCCCGAGCAGGCGCGACGAACTCGGGCCGCCAGAGGGGAGCTCGGAAAATCGCGAATGAAAGCCGCGAAGCGCCTGCGATCACGTTCCACGTCGTCGGCAGAACCATTTTCTGACGAGCAGTCGAGTATCGCACTGAGCGCCTCTCGCTCTGGAACAAGGACTCCTCCCCGGAACCGCTGGCGGTGCTCGGCAAGTGCAGCGCGCGCTTGTTGGGCGTTACCCGCGCTGGACTCGCGCTTGGCCCGTTCGAGGAGGCGGAGCTCGTCGTTGAATCCACCACCAGGTGTTGCAGCGGGCTCGAGGCTCTCCTCTGGTCCCAACGTCACCGGCACCGACAGTGGGGCACCGCCGCCTGGGCCCGCCTGCCTCGAGCGTTCGGGAAGCCGCGACGGAGCCACAGCCGGCTCGCTCCGCGAGGGTGGTCGCACGACGGCCCCTCCGCTCCCTGACGACGCAGCAGAGACGGCCCCTCCACTCCCTGACGACGCGACCGATCTCGCCGCCCCGGGCACCAACGACGCTGCGGGCGCATGGACGGCCGATCCTCGCCCGCGGTTCCCGACAGAAGTCGAGAGAATTGCCGAATCTACTGGCGCACGGCTGGACTCCTCCGTCCACAGGTAGCCAGCGCTCCCCACCCCGAAGACGACCGCGGTAGTGGCGAGTGCCTTGACGCCCACCGCGACAGCTCCAGTGCTCTTCACACCAACGGCAACGCCGACGGCGGCACCCTTCGCACCAACGGCAGCGCTCGAAGCAGCCTTTGCGCCGGCTGCCGCACCCTTCGCACCGACACCTGAGCCAATGGCACCTGAGCCAACGACACCAAGCGGCTCCACAGGGATGGAGAGCGGCACGTGCCCCGCGGCAAGGGCTCGACACACCTGCTCGAACGAGGCCTGACGGTGTGTGTCCAAGGGGCGCTCCGCGCGCTCCGCGGCAATCAAGGCTTCGAGATCTGGTCTCGCCTTCACGGGTATAATCTCCGTAGCTCGGATTGGTCCTCGTCGAGCATAGCGGCAAGTTCAAGCCTCGCAGCCCGGAGCCGGGTGCTCACCGTACCCGGCGGTAGTCCAAGGCCATCTGCAACCTCCTGGGTCGTCATGCCTTCTAGATCCGCCAAGATGAACACGAGGCGCTTGCCCTCAGAGAGCTTGCCCAGCATCTGGTGGAGCTGCCGGCTGGCATCGGAGCGCCGCTGCGGCTCACAGTCCGAATGTGCGGCGACCAGTGAGTAGGCGCGCAGATGCTTTTCGTACGTGCACTGGCTCCGTTTGAAGTGCAGTACCACTCGGTACATGATGGCAAAGAGCCAGGTTCGAATCGAGGAACGCCCCTCGAACGAATCGAGCCGATGCCCCACCACGAGGAACACTTCGTGGACGACGTCGTCCACCAAGTCGTCGCCAATCCCCAGGCGCCGCACGTTCCGCCACACAAAATCGTAGTGCTCCGAGTAGACCGCCGACAGACGCTCGTCGAGGCCCGACTTGGGCGGCGGGCCAGAGCGGAGAGACGCCGTGCGGGACTGCACGGCAGTGAGTTCCGCGCCAAGACCGCTTTCATTTCTCGGGAGCACTTTCACCAGCCGTTCAGTGTACCCCTCGCTGCTTGGAGGAGTGTTCTGCCTACCGAAGCCCAATCGGGTTCGCAGGCTCGTACTGAGTCGACCCTGCAAAGGTCCCCTTCTCGAGAGTGGGGGCGTCTCGACGCTCATGGAGGACGGTCGAGGACGTACAGGACTCCGAGCGTGGCACCTGCGAACCATCGCTCGGGCTCCACCACGACCAGTCGCCCGGTCGCTTCCGACACTCCGAACCTCGGTCGCGACAGCGCCGGCCCGCCGAAAAGCGCCCCGCGAATCCCCAATGCTTTAGTGAACGGCATCGCCCAAGCCACCTCGGCGTGGGGACCCCACCACCAACCTCGCGTGCGGCGCGTCGGTTCGAAGCCGGCGCCCTTGGCGCTGATGGAGATCGCCGAGGCCCCCGCACACGCCTCGATGCCCCATCCCGAGCGACCCGGCGTGAAGCACAGTCGGGCAGCCCCTCCCACCCCGTTGAGCTCGAGGCGCGCCGCGGGGTTCTTGGGAACCGTCTCGGTCCCCAAGAACCAGTACTGTCCTGTGCCGAGGAAGTACCAAGCATCGCCGAGAATAGCGCCAAGCCCGCCCTCAATGCCAACGACGGCGGAGCCGGCGACGCCAAGGAGCATGGGAACCGCTGCCTCGAACCGCGCGCCGAGCCTCAACAGGGCTCCGCGGCGCGTTGCGTCGCGGTCCATTGGGGTAGCTCGCGTCGAGTCGGGATTTGCTCTGGGCGGCGTCCGTGGGCTTGGGTTGCGCTCCTGGCCCCCTGGGCGGCGCTCTTCGACGACTGGGAGAGGAGCGGCAGCGACTGCCGAAGCGCCCTCGGGGCTCGGGGCAGAACCGCCAGCGGTCCCGGGCTCGCTCTCGAGCACACGCTGCCGAGCCTCCACCTTCTCTGGATCGATGGCGAGGGCGACCACCAGCGCGGCAGCCTCCATGAGAAGCACGCAAGACGTATCCTCGAAGCGCCGCTCGCTGCTCTCCTCCTCGGAGGACACCCGAAGCTCGATGCCGTAGGTCGGCACCGACGCGCTCGTCTTGGAGATCCTCGCCTCGAAGCGCAGCTGTTGAGCCGGCAGAGACTCGAGGGACGCTCCAAGCAGGTATTCCACCTTCGAGATGGCATCTTGCTCACTGGGACACTCCGCCGGAGCTTCCCACTCGAGGGCGATCCCGGGTCCCCCCTCGGCTTGTGCAGCTGGGGCACGGAGCAAAACGGCCGCTCCGATCAAGGCTCCCACGACTACTCTCCAAGGCCTCCTAGCCACCTCGCACCGCAAGCCGGCTCGGGACTCTACTTGGGAAGAGCCTCCTCCCGCAAGAGGGGGGCGGCCATCGGTCCGTACCGCTGGGGCGGGATCCGAACCCTCGGTGAACCCCAGAATCGGGCACCTCAGAAACCGGCGCGTTTCTTCAGCCGATCGAGCTCGAGGATCGTCTCTGGATTTGTAGGATCGAGCTCGAGCGCGACGCGAAGCTCGCGAAGCGCTGGCTCGAGCCGCCCAGCCATGGCCAGCAGACAGCCGCTGTAGTAGCGAATCCTCGGGTTTCTTGGAAAGAGCCGGGCGAGCCGGTCCGCCACAGCAACGGCATGCTCGATCTGACTTGGATCCCCCTGGGCGTTGACCCATTCCTGCAATGCGCGGGCCTCAGCTCCGCGCTCGGGCCAGCGACGCTGGAGCTCATCCTCGGTCTGATTCGGTGGCTCGAGGCTCGCCCGCGGTGGAAGGCTCCCGGGAAGACGCGCCGGACGCAGCGCGGCCCGGAAGTGCTCCGGCAAAGAATCCGCAGCGTCCGTCGATGCCTGCGACGAATGCGACGGATGCGACGGATGCGACGAATGCGACGGATGCGACGGATGCGACGGATGCGACGGATGCGACGGATGCGACGGATGCGACGAGCGCATGAGCACGTTGGCGGTAGCTGCCCGCAGTGCCCCGCCGGATATCGTTCGGGGCACCCGCTCCGTCACCTTGGGTAGGGGCGAAGGGATGGAGGGCTCGGCACTCACGCGGATCTGATGCGTCAACCGAAGCATGTGGATCAGCGCATAGACCTGCAGATCCGGTGCTGCACCTCGAGCCACCAGCTCGGCAATGGTTTGTGGCTCGGCCCGCAAAGACTGCACCAGATTCCGAAGAGGGGCGGGAAAGGAACCATGGAGAGCCGGCGAATCTGGAACGAGGTAGAGCTTGGCATGCTCGAAGGGCTGAATATGGCGACGAAATCGGTCACTCACGGGTTCGACGAGGAGGCTTTTCAGAATCAGCCCAAGGGGCTCGAGGGGCTCCGCTGGCCCGTCCGACGATCCATGCCGAACGGCACTCTCGAAGAACGCGAACAGGGTGGAGGGCGGTAGGGAGACGGTGTCCAGAACCCTGAGCTCGATAAGCTTGCGCATGGTGAGATCGCGCGCCCCCTCGGTCAACAGGGCCAGGGCACTGGCAGCTCCAATGAGCCCCGTGACTAGCCGTTCGGCGTGGGCTTCCACGAAGCGGAGGGTGTCGCTGGGAAGCGCCTCCGCCAGAGCGATACGCTCGAGGTGGCTATCTTCGGTGGTGGAGGCCGCTGAACAGACGGCTCCTTTCAGGAGGCCGATGGAGTGCCGTTGGCCGTCCTCACACTCGAGCAGGAGCTGTCCAGTGAAGGACACGCGGTACGCGTGCGTGAGAAGCTCCGCCATGGGGCTGTCTCCCAGCTTCCCAACGTGAGTGCGATCGGTGCGTGTTCCGTTTGCCATTCGCGTGAACCCCCGACGGCCATGCCTCAAGCTCAACGAGCGACCTCTCCACCTCGATTCCTTTGGACTCTGCCCGCCCATGGCAAGGGAGTCCAGGTGGACCTGACCGATTTACGGGAAGCAGCGGAACACTGCCATTACAGCGCAATTCACTGGGTTGCAACATCGTTAACGGTCGGGGGATCACAATCGAGCAATCCGGAATGCGCGCCGGAAACGCCATGGATGATTGGAGCTCCGCGCCCATGGCGAAGCGCCCCCATAGGGTGGCACGCTGCAAACACTTGCCAACCGCTGATGCCCGAACGAAGCGCAGGGTGACTCCGGCCCGGCGCACCCCAACCGGAGGGATCCGTCGAGCGGGCTCGTGGTTATGCCCCGCCTCACGGCACTGCGCTCGCCCTTGCGTGGTTCACGAATACAGAGGTGAACGCGTTTGCTGCCCGGCCACCGCGCTGACACGTGGAACGGTACATTGAGGGACAGGAGCACTCGCGACACGGTGTTAGATCCGACCGCGCAACGATGCCAACGGACGAGGGCCCCCTGACCGTCTCTCCACGGCCCGCCAGAACTGGCTCCCCTGCACCCTGCTCACCCACTGCAATATGACGAGCAGCTGCGGATTCTGTGTGGGGCGCCACCGCGACATGAAGATCATAGCGGTTGCCGTTCGATTGACTCAATGGCCTACGAACCGGTGTACGTGTCAGGTTTCAGACAGAACCCCTCAAGCCCGATACCCGTTACCCGATTCTGACGCCACTTATGCATGCGGGGCTTACCGTCCCTGGAACGGCTGACGCCAAGCGTCCGACGTTGTACCCCCGAGCTTGCAGCGCTGCTGCAATCCGAGGCATTCGGCAGGGCCTCTTGAGGAGTCAACAGAACGCCGTTGTCGCCGGAGAACGGGGTGAGGCTGGCCAACCAGGGGCTCCGCTCTGGTCGCGATTTTGATGACATTCCGGACAAATGCGGCTAGAGGATGAAGTCGGATTCTGAACGGGGTCGTCGAGAAACGAACTTTCAGAACATGGATTTTTGTATCTTGGGCCATCGTGGTCCGTCCGAGGGTTACTCGAGTGCGCTGGCCTCAGAACGCTCGGGGAGAGAATGCAAGGAGCGCTGACACAATGAGAAAGTTGATCGTAGGTTTGGGTGCACTGGTCATTCCCGCGATGGTTGCTGGTCTTGCCACCTCGGGGTGCGACGAAGCCGACAAGCTCAACGAGGGGATCTGCGGTCCGTGCGGATCGGTCCTCACAGGTGACGTGAGCATTTCGGGCGATGCTCGGCTCGACGGCTTCTTTGCCGCGGTCGGGGATCTCGGCAAGGTAACGGGAAAGATCAACGGCAACTTTGAAGCCAACCTGGCGGAATTGGAGGCCATCTTCGGAATCGCAGGGGAAGCCGGCGCATCCGGCGACCTCAGCGGCCGCGTTGATGCCCTCATTCTCGCGATCCAGGGTGAGATTCAAGCCAATGCGTCGGGCGGCCTTCAGATCGCCTACGCTCCGCCGAAGTGCTCGGCGAGCCTCGATATTGCGGTGGAGGCTCAAGCCAACTGCGAGGCAAAGGCTGGGTGCGAAGCCGATGTCGATCCAGGCTCGGTGAGCGTGACCTGCGAGGGCGAATGCACCGGAGCCTGTGAGGGCGGATGCGATGCCAGCGCCACGGCCAAATGCGAGGTGTCTGGTGGCAGCGTCGAGTGCAACGGATCCTGCGAGGGCACCTGCACCGTGGAGCTCACCGCGGCCGCGGAGTGTAACGGCACGTGCAACGGCGAGTGCCAGGGCAACTGCTCCGCCTCGACGACTGACGGAAACGGTCAGGCCACGTGCGCAGGCAGCTGCGATGGCACCTGCCGTGGCACCTGCTCCATGACAGGCTCGGCCGCTGCCAATTGCACCGGCAAGTGCAGCGGCTCGTGCACGGTTGACGCGCCTTCGGGCGGCTGTGAAGTCGGAGCCACCGCCAAGTGCGAGGGCAAGTGCTCGGGTCAGTGCTCCGGTGGCTGCACCGGCGAAGCAACGCCGCCGTCTGCTTCGGTCAATTGCGAGGCTACTGCAGACTGCCAGGCCTCGGCCAAGGCCCAGGGAAGCGCAAACCTCGAGTGCACACCGCCCTCCCTCGACATCCAGTTTGTGTTCACGGGCGCCGCAAGTGCCGACGCCGCGGCGCGAGCCGAGGCCCAAGCGGTATTCAATGCCAAGCTCGACGCGCTGAAGGTCAAGGGCGCCGCGATGCTGCAGGGTCTGGCGCAGTACAAGATGCTGTTCCAAGGTGACGCTGAGCTCAATATCCAGCCGCCAGTCGCCAACATCCAAACGCAGCTCGAAGGCTTTGCAACCGCCGCCGTGGATGGCAACTTCAACTTCGACATTCCCAAGGGACGCATCATCTGCTTGCTTGGTGCGTTCGAGGAAGCGGTGGATCTGGCGACCAAGATTAGCACCGAGGCTTCTGGGAACATCACCGCTCAGGCGAAGTTCGCGACTGCCCTCACGGGCGGCTTCTCGGGCTGATTTCTCAGATAGTTGGGTTAGATTCCCAGCATGGGAAGCGCCCTTCGTGATTATCGACGGCTGCCGGTACTCCTGGCAGCCGTCGGTGTTTTTGTCTCCGCATACCTCCAGTACCTGCACGTCCGCACCTGGCTCGACCCCGCCGCTGGCGGGTTCTGCAGCGTGAACCAGAAGCTCGACTGCGTCGCAGTGGCGTTGTCTCCTTGGTCCACCATGCTTGGGGTACCACTGGCAACCTGGGGTCTCCTGGGCTTCTGGCTGCTATTGCTCGCGGCCTGGCGTAATAGCCGCTGGGTACTGCCACTGAGCACTGCCGCTGCTGTTGCGTCGCTCGCTCTGCTAGTCCTGGAGCTGGTAACCATCGGCGCGGTATGCCTGTTCTGCGAGGTGGCTCATCTCGCCAGTTGGCTCCTCCTTGCTGCGGCCTTTCGCCAGAGAAAGGCGTGGAGCGGCCCCTTTGTCGACACGAGCCTCCTTTCGTTTGGGGCGGTTCCCGCAGTCGGCGTCTTGCTCGCCTTCTGGCTCTTCGTTCCGGCGTACTGGAGAACAGTCACGTGGAAGGGTGACGTGCCCCTACCTCACGGCACCACGACAGAGGGACATCCTTGGATCGGCGCAGAAAAGCCCAGCCTCACGGTAGAGGAATGGCTCGACTACGGATGCCCCCACTGCCAGGCCTCGAGCCTCTGGCTGATGCGCAAAACCGCAGCTCATCCCAACGACCTTCGAATTGTTAGGCGCCTCAACCCAAGAATGGCGTGCCGCACAGGCTCTCCTTACGCTTGCATCCTCGCGAGGGCGGCCCTTTGTGCCGGAGACCAGGGCAAGTTCTGGCAGATGGATCGCTGGCTATTCGCGAATCAGACGGGAAAGCCCAGCGTCGACTTGGGGAAGGCAGCACGAGAAGTGGGCCTCGACGCCGTGGCTCTCGACCGCTGCATGAAGGATCCCAAGACCTACGCAAGGGCGCAGGCCGAGTCAGACGCAGCCCGACGAAGTCGGCTGACTCTGACCCCGGGATATCGCATTGACGGTAAAAGGGCTCAGCCAGAGCTTCTGCAGGAACGGATCAGAGCGCTTCGGTAGTCTTGCAGCCAGAGCTGCCGAGGCTGAACGGGCGATAGATGCGTCCCGGATGCGCGCACGGGACTCCGACGCGAGGCGAACAGAATTGGGGGGGAAGGTGTCGCCAACCCGTTCCGGCGAAAAGAACGGGCCCGCGTCCGCGAGTTCCAAGACTCTTGGCTCCGTCCTCGATGGCCGGAGCCCATGCTGCCAGACGATCCTGCGCTTCACGCACCTGCCGGGCCTCCAGGCAAGTCGTAACCGTTTGTATCCCGGTTTCGGCTTGAACCTCTGGATTCTCGGTCGGTTCTGCGCTCAGCACCTCTTTGCTTCCGCCTATTCGCTCGGCTGTTCTCTCACCACCGCGATCTCGATGCGGCGATTGCGGGCCTTGTTCTCGTCGGTCGTGTTGGGCACCGCGGGCCTATATCGGGCATAGCCCGCTGCCACGAGGCGCTCGCCTGGTACCCCGCACTTCTCGGAAAGGAAGCGCACCACGTTGGTGGCGCGTGCGCTCGAGAGCTCCCAATTGGTTGGGAAACGCTCCTTCACTTCCGGGCTCACGATGGGATCGCTATCCGTGTGCCCACCGATCTGGAAGACATGCCCGCGCGCGCCCATGAGGGACTTGGCAACCTGCCTGAGCACCGCCTTGCCGTGATCTTTGATCTCGATGGCACCCGTGTCGAAAAGGACCTTGTCCGAGACATCGACGATGAGCCCCGTGCTCCTGTCCTTCACAATGACCTCGCCTCGACCGATCTCCACGGCGAGTTCCTTGAGTATCTCGGCCTTGGCAGTCTGCAGGGCAGCCTTGGCGGCTTCGGTCTCCACCCTGGTCGCTGCGAGCTCGGTAGCCAGCTTGGCCGAACCTTCCTCGAGGGACTGGCTCTTCGCCTCGGCAGCGCGCTGCGACGCTTGGAGCTCGGTGAGCACCCGCTTCTGCTTGTCGAGCTCCTGACCTCGTTCCTGAAGCTTTCGACCGAGATCGCTCGCGTTGCTGTTGGCGCGAACCGCCATCATGACCACGATGGCAAGAATCAGGACCGCCCCGGCAAGTAGTGCCCAGGGAAGCACCTGCCGCTTGTCCTCACCTTGTTCGCTGGTGGACGGCGTCTTGGGTCCCTCGACCGGCTCTGGCTCTGTCATGTCTACCCTCGCTGGAAAGCGCGAATGCGCCTCCCACTGTCTCATTACCGAGGGACCTTGTCAGCAGGAGGATTCCCCACCATCCAGCGGGCCGAGACAGATTGGCGGAAGGGCCGCAAGTGGCGGACCCCTGCAGCAGCGAGAGGAGGGGAACCGTCGGCTGCTGAAGAGCACCCTCACCTGCCCCACCGCAAGGGAGGCCGCCACCCGAGCCCAATAGGCGCGGAAACCGGGGGGGGACGCGGATCAGCAGCCGTTCGGGAACCGGTTGGCGGCGAGCAGCATGTAGATGGGTCGGAGGGTCCCAGGGAAGTAGCTATTGTCGTCCGCGGACGTAGTGAGCCAGGCGTCGGTGTACTCCTGAGCCTTCCCTGCTTCCTGGTGGATCCCGCTCAGCGCCACGCCACCACGGAAGTTGCTGTTCGGGGTGAAGAGCCGCTGAATGCCGCCATTGGCGTCCACGTGAGCCGAGAACTGGTCGAGCACGGTGACCGCCTTCGCCTCACCGTACCAGGCGTAGTCGGTAGCGACGCGCCACGGGGTGCGCGACGCGTCCGGACCGTACTGCCCCTTGTCGCCGCTCAGCGGGTTACCGGCAGCGTCCGACCAATCGGGAACGAGCCCGTTCATCTTCGCCTGCAAGTCACCGAGTAACGCGTACCCGTCGGTCACGAGGGTGCCCCAAGTCGCGTCGCCGGTGCGAGCCTGGAACACCTTGAAATAGCCTGGCGCGAAGTAGGACGGGTTCGTTTGGGCACAGGCGCCGAAGCCGGTGCCGCCCTTGAGAACGGTCCTGTTGCTGCAGGTCTCAACCTCGCTGTTGAGGATGGCGCCGATGAGCGTATCCGCGTCGCCACCGTAGGTCCCGCCCCACCTGCAGTTGGCCTGAATCAACGCCATGGCCGCATCGAGTTCGCCGTCCGTCGCCGAGCCAGAGCCGATGACCTCGCCGCAAGCCGAGGTCTGCCAGTCCATGACACCCTGGGTATTCTTGTGACTGGAATAGTACTTCCAGAGCTTGTCGAAGGCCGCTTGATCATCGAAGGCCACCGCGAGCAGCATGCCATAGCCAACGCCTTCTGAGATGCAGTCACCCTCGTCACGCGGCACACATGCGCTGCCATCGCCACAGTCCCTGAAGTGGTGTGCCTTCCAGTACGCGTACTCCTGATCCAGGATGGCTTCATCCACGGTGCGGGCGCCGGTGTAGCCAGCCGCAGCGGGCGCCGCTTCCGTCCCGATCTCGGCTGCAGACAGGGGCAGGAACTCGTCGATGCAAACCTCGAAGGGCCCGGGGTCGCTACCGTCGAGATAGAGCTGCACGGTGTAGATCGAGGCACCGACTTTCAGCCCGGCATCGGACACGTCCCAACTCGAGGGCACCTGCGCCCAGTCGATGCGGTAGTCCATCGTGGTGTTCAGGACGGCAGATAGGAACGGCTGGTTGCCTTCTTGGGGCTCGTTGATGACGAACTGGATCCGCGCCGTGCCCGGAGTGCTGCCGCTGAGACCGATGCGGAAACCCTCGATGGTGCCGTCATTGGCGTAGGCAAGCCTCTCGCCTCCGCCCGGAGCTTTGTTGAGATCAAAGGCGATACCGGCGCCCCAATCCGCATCGGCTCCGGAGAATTCCCCGGCAACGCAGTATTTGCCCTCGGAGTAGGGATTGCCACTCTGGGTCGTGGAATTGCCGTCGCCAATCGCATAGACCGGGCCCTGGATGCCGTACGCGTTATCGTCCACCATCATGAACCCGTCCGAGTTGATGTAGGGGCCGTCAGCCACCACCGGACCGGTAGTTGGATCGTAGATGGGCTCGAACTCGGTGATGCACAGATCGATGGGACCGGCCGCATCGGCCCCTGATACCTGAACCTGGATCGAGTACAGGACGCCATCGTCCACGACCTCGCCCGCGTTCTCCACGTCCCAATCGAGGGGGACCTGGGCCTCCGCGATCGGGTACACCACCGACTCGCCCACAGTGGCGGTAATGAAGGGAGGCACGTCGCTCTCCAGGTTGTTGACGAACTTCACCTGTGGATCCGTCGGCACCTCGCCCTCCAGCTTGATGCGGAAGCCCGTGATCTTGCCAGTATACTCGTAGGGAAGCTTCTCGCCGTCGACTCCGTTCAGGTCGAGCCCCATGCCGACGCCCCAATGGGCCCCGTAGTCCTCGTCGCCCGCGGCTTCGCCCGTGATGCAGTACCCGACGCCCTCACGGTAGGGATTGCCGGTCTGATCGGAGGTCGCGCCGTCGCTGAACGCGTACCAGTCGCCCTGGATGGCGAATGCGTTGCTCCCAGCTGGGAGCGAGCCGTTCGCGTTGATCCACCCTGGGAATTCCACGGTAGCCGTCGAACCGCCGGTGCCAACGCTGGTCGTCGCGCCGCCAGTGCCGGTCACCGAGCCCCCGGATCCAGTAGTTGCCCCGCCAGTGCCCACCTGCGTGCCAGTGGCCCCTCCGGTTCCCACCGTGGTCCCGGTTGCGCCGCCCGTCGCTGGGGCGGCCGTGGCACCACCCGTTGACCCCACTCCGACGCCAGTCGCCCCGCCCGTGGCGGGCACCCCGGTTCCCTGGGAAACGCCCCCAGAGCCCACCACACCGCTTCCACCGATACCGCTCCCGCCAGTCCCATAGAGAATGCCGCTGGCTCCGCCGGTTCCACTTCCTGGCACCAAGCCAGTCGTGGCGCCACCAACCCCCATCGCGCCACCCGTCGCGGCGTCAGTGCTTCCGCCGGTCCCCGTGGCAGAAGCACCGCCCGTGCCGTTCCCGTTGCCACCCGACGAATCGTCTCCGCACCCCAGTGTGCTGCCCACCACCAAGACCAAGAGAGGGACCCGCAGTCCCAGTGACAGGTTGTATGTTCTGGAGAAGTTCGAGCTAATCGCCATAGTAACCCCGCGGCTGGCCTCGGCTGACGCCACGTTGTGTTGGAGGCGGCGGAGCGCCATCATCACAAATCAGGACTGTCAGCAAATGATCTGACGGATTCTGACACGCCGCGCGGGAGGGCGAGCCAAATTCGTATGGGGCATCTGGGCTGACTTCCAGGTTCGATGCGCCAGAGATCACGCGCAAAACACGCCTGATCACCAAACAGCGTGTGAACCTTGGGAGCCATTTTGCGAACATCGAACCCGGCTTCGACAATCCGACGCCAGAGAGTCGGCCCTTGAGTCATCTGCGAACACGACAGGGCATTCTGAGAAGTCTGCCCGCGGGTTCGCCGCTGCGAGGCGAAAGACTCAATCGCATCGGATGATCGTGCTCAGCGTCCCAGAAGGCCCAGGCCGAAAGCCGCCTTGCGCGGCAGGCACAGCGGTTGGCACCCCCTCGCCACTGAAAGCCTGCGGAAACGAACGGCGGCTCACGCGGGTTCGAAGCCCCGATCCGCCGTCGCAGCTGGCTACTGAAGGCGCTTCCTGAAGCGAACGATGGAGACGGTGATCAACGTCAACCCGATAGCCAGGAGCACGGAGAGCTGCACGCGAAGATCCGCCATTCCCGCGCCTTTGAGCAAGATGGCCCGAGACGCCTCGACGTAGAAGCGCACCGGATTCACCCAGGTAAAAACCGCAAGCCAACCCGGCATGCTGGCGATGGGCGTCATCACCCCCGACAGAAGGATGGCCGGCATCATCACCAGAAACCCGCCCAGGAATGACTGCTGTTGGGTTCGCGAAACGGTCGAGACGAAAAGCCCCATGCCCAGGGTGGACATCAAGTAGAGCAAGGTCGCAACGCCGAGAGCCATGAACTCGCCGCGAAGGGGGATATCGAAGATGGCGATGCCGGCGACGAGCACCAACAGAACATCGAAGAGGCCAATCGCAAGAAACGGTGCCATCTTCCCGAGGAGGAGCCACACTGGCCGGAGCGGGGTGACCAGCACCTGCTCCAGCGTTCCTTGTTCGCGCTCGCGAGTCATACCCATCGCGGTGACGACCGTCGTCACGATCAGGAGCAGCATGCCCAATACTCCTGGAATCATGTACGGGGGGCTGCGCAAGCTCGGGTTGAACGCGACGCGAGGCTCCATCTCGATCTGCGGGGCTCGGATACCCTGCGAACTCATGCGTGCCCGGCCGAACTCTTCGCCCACCTCGCCGAAGTACCGCCCTACCGCAGCCGCAACGACGTTGGCACGGTTGGGGTCCGTGCCGTCCAGCAGTACCTGGACGCGCGCTGGACGCCCCGTGACGAAGTTCCTCTCGAACTCCGCCGGAAGCACGATGGCGCTGGCCGCCCTACCCGCGTCGAGCTCAGCTCGTGCCTCCGAAGGGCTGCTAACGCGTTTACACAGATGCAATGTCCCGTCGGCGAGCAGACGCCGCGAGTGGAGGCGGCTCTCGGCGCTCCGATCCCCATCGACCAGAACGGTGGGCACCCGATCGACGTCGAAGTCGACGGCGAAACCCAACAAAACCGTTTGCAGCAGCGGGGCCACGATCAACAGGAACATCATCCGTCGATCCCGCAGGGTGTGCAGCACCTCCTTGCGAAACACCGCCCGAAACTGGACGAACCCAGAACGCTTCGGTCGGATCTTCTTCACGGAGCGACTCAAACTGCTCGTCATGGCTCGCACCACCTCGTCCCATCGCCGCCTTCTCGCTGAAGTCCGGTGGTCGCCCCAATGGCGCCATCTCCAGCACCTGAGTTCAAGCAAGCCTCCGCGGGAACCTCGCGGTGGCCAGCGTCAGAATGACGAAACAGAACACGACTTGCGCGACCAGATCTGGCCAAAGAACATCGAGACCATTGCCCTTGAGCAGGGCGCCGCGCAGAGCGTGGACCAGGTAGCGAGCCGGGACGGCATACGACAGCCACTGCAACACCGTGGGCATGTTCTCGAGCGGAAAGAGCATGCCGGAGAACAGCATGGAGGGAAGGAGCGCCGAGAGCGCCCCAGCCTGCGTCGCCACCAGTTGGTTACGCGCCACCACGGAAATAAAGAGCCCCTGACCCAGCATGCCCACCAGAAACCCGCAGCCCACCAACAACACGGCCAGGAAGCCACCCCGCATGGGAACGTCGAACGCCATGGCACCGAACGCCAGTACCAATAGGAGCTCGATCAAGCCGAGCACGAGGTAGGGAAGGAGCTTGCCGAGAATGATCTCGAGCCTGCCCACCGGCGACGCGAAGAGCTGCTCCATCGACCCATTCTCCCACTCCGCCGCCACGGTCAGCGCCGTCAGCAACACGGCGCTGATGGCAACGAGATACGCAGCAAGACCCGGCACCATGAAGATCGCCGAAGCGTTCGTCGGGTTGTAGAGCGTCCACACGGTCACCTGCACCGGCGGTTCCATCTCGCGCAAGCGTTCGGAAAGTAGCGACCGAGCATGGGTTCGGACGATGGCATCGGCCTTCGCCAAGACCTGGTTTGCGACGATCGTGTCCGCTCCATCCACGAGCAGCTGAACCTTGGCGGCACCACCTCGGGCCAGAGTCTCTTCGTACCCCCGGGGCACCACCAACGCCGCGGCCGCCTGACCGCGACGAAACGTGCCGAGGGCGTCGTCCGGTGTGGCAAGATCCCGGGCTTCCCGAAACTCCCCTGACTCGATCAGCGCGCTTACCAGCTTACTCGATGCCACGGTCCGGTCCGCATCCGCGACCGCGAGTGACAGTCGATCGATGTCGAAGCCCACGCCGTAGCCAAAAATCAGGAGGAGGAGAAGGGGCATGCCCAGAGCAACGTAGAGTGTCCGTGGATCCCGATAGATGTGGAGGGTTTCCTTGGCAGCCATGGCCCAAGTTCGCACCAAGAAACGGAAGGCGCGTAGCCCAAGATCCCCTTTGTGGTGGCTAGGAACGGTAACAGACGGCGCAGTCATGACTGGATCTCCGGGTGTGATGGTTTCTCGCGCTGGCCTCGACCCACCACCTCGAGGAAAACGTCCTCCAGCGTCGCAGCTCCTTCTTCGGCAGTGACCTCGAAGGCGCCAGCGCCCGTCAGCCCCCGAACCAGCGCTTCGTCATCCAATGCCGGATCGGCGACTCGGAGGTGGAGGCCTGCCCCGAACGGGGTAACGCTCCTGATCCCGCTCTGTGCTTCACACCAGGCTTGAGCTGCTCCGAGGCCTCGCCCTCGAACCATCACGACACGCTCGGGAACGTATTTCTGCTTGAGTGCTTCGGGTGAGTCGAGCGCGACCAGCCTCCCATCGACCATGAGTCCAATCCGACCGCAGTATTCCGCCTCGTCGAGATAGTGGGTTGTAACGAAGATCGTCGTGCCATTGCGCGCAAGGTCTTTGATGATGCGCCAGAACACGCGGCGCGCCTGGGGATCCACCCCAGCCGTCGGCTCATCCAGGAATACCACCTCAGGCTCGTGAAGGAGGGCCGACGCCAGAGCCAAACGCTGGCGTATGCCGCCGGGGAGCGCGCCGGTCAAGGTGCGCTCCGAACCCGTAAGGCCCGTCGCAGCGAGCGCGCGAGCTGCACGTTCCCGAAGGGTGCGCCCAGCCAGGCCGTACGCGCCTCCGAAGAACAGCAGGTTCTCAAGCACAGGAAGGTCGAGGTAGAGGGAGAACTTCTGCGACATGTAGCCGATGGACGCCTTGAGCACCTCGGGTTCCCGAAAAACGTCGGAACCGGCGACGACGGCACGGCCGGCGCTGGGCTGAAGCAACCCGGTGAGCATGCGTATGGTCGTGGACTTGCCGGCACCGTTGGCGCCGAGGTAGCCGAAAATCTCCCCCTTCTCCACGGCGAAACTGACGTCACTCACCGCGATGAAGCCTCCGAAGCGTCTCGACAGGTGCTCCACTTCGATGGAAAGGGTCATGCGGCCTCCCTCTGCAGTCGCGCGAGGTAGACGTCCTCGAAGGTGGCGGCGACGGGTTCGAGCCGTGCGCCGTGGGCGGCGAGCGTTTGGGAAACGCTGGCGCTCGAGCCGCGCTCCACCACGATCCGCAGCCTCGACCCCGCTGGGGATGCAGCCAGAACGACCTCGAGGGTCCCGAGAACTCCGTCCAGCTCGTCCCGGTCGCCCCCCCGAACCTCATAGGCTTCGTGCTCGAACGCGCCCAGGAGCGCTGTAGGCTCTCCCTCGAGAAGCAGCTGTCCGTGGTGCAGAAGCCCGACGCGGTGGCAGCGCTCGGCCTCGTCCATGTATGGAGTCGAAATGAGTATCGCCATGCCTCTCTCGACGAAGTCGTAGAGAAGCGCCCAGAGCTCGCGGCGCGACACGGGGTCGACTCCGTTCGTGGGCTCGTCGAGGAGCAGCACCTCGGGCTCGTGGAGTAGGGCGCAAGCGAGGGCCAGCTTCTTGTACATGCCACCGGACAGCGCGTCAGCTCGCCGCTCGAGAAACGGGGCGAGCCGCGTGATGGCCAGTAGCCGCTCGGAACGCTCCCGGTAAACGGCGCGCGGCAGCGCGTTCAACCGGGCAAAGAAGCGTAGGTTCTCCGCCACCGAGAGATCCCTGTAGAGACTGTACTGCTGGGGCATGAGACCAAGGCGCTCACGCACTGGGGCCGCGGTGGGCGAGAGACCGAACACCCTTGCCTCCCCCGCATCGGGAAGTAGGAGGCCAGCGAGCGCTCGAATACACGTCGTCTTGCCGGCCCCGTCCGGGCCAACGAGTCCATAGAGCTCCCCCTGGCGCACCTGAAAGGTGAGCTCGCGAAGGGCGGCGGCTCCGTCGAAACTGCGGTAGATCCCCTGAACCGAGAGTGCCACCTCGCGCGGCGCCGCAAGATCTGCTGCTCGGACGCGCGCGTCGGGAACGCCCTCGGAGGTCATGGCCGACGCTCCGTGCCTGGAAGAACGACTTGCACCGGCATGCCCGAGCGCAGCTTGTTCCCGGGATTCTCGATGACCACCTCGACGGGATAGACCAGGCGATCGCGATCGGTGCGCGTCTGGATGTTTCTGGGGGTAAACTCGGCTTCGAGGGCGACCGTTCGCACCTTGGCGTCGAAGCGATCGTTGGGCCATGCGTCTGCCGTCACGATCGCCTTGGCTCCGGGTTTCACCACGCCAACCTCGGCGTTGGGCAGGTAGAAGGTCGCGACAAGTTCCGTGACGTCCACGAGACGCACCAGGACACTGCCGGGTGTCGTGAGCTCACCGACTTCCACTGGAAGAAGCGCAACCTCGGCGTCGAGCGGTGATCGCACCTCACACTCGCGGACCAGGAGCTCGGCGCGCGTGACGCCAGCGGACGCCGCCGTCACCTGAGCCTTGGCGGCCGCTGCCTGGGCCGTGGACGCGTTGATCTGCACAGCGACGGCGCGCGCCTGAGCCGCGCTCGCCGCGACCTGAGCGTTTGCGGCCTCGAGTTGGTGTCCTAGACCCACCGCGCTGCTCCGAGTCTGATCGACGCTCGCGGCAGGAACGTCCTCGGGGATGGACTCGAGCCGACTTGCCTGGCGTTCCGCGGCGTCCTTCTGGGCGGCAAGGGCGAGGGCCTGAGCCTTGGCGGCCTCCTCACCAGCCAGCGCGGCGGCACGTGTGCGATGCGACGCGGCAATCCCGGCACCCGCAGCCTGGGCCTGCGCTTCGGCGGCAGCCACGCGCGCGTTGGCCTCGGCAAGAGCAGCAATGGGTTCCGAGCAATCGAGCCGAAGCAAGAGCTCGCCCTTCTTCACTCGGGCTCCTTCCTTAACGAGGATCGCCTCGACTCGGGCACCAACGCGAGACGACAGATCGACACTCGTCGCCTCGACCTCTCCCGAACCGCCAGACGGCCCTGCGAGCGCCTCGCGCTCCTTCCGCATGCGGAAGGTGATGAGACCGACGAGCAGAACCGTGAGCAGCAAGATGGGACCAACGATGCGCATGGGGGCTCCTGGGACTTCGACGACGCGTGACCCAAGCAACGCCTGTGCCGCGCACCGAAACCGCCGCAGGCAACGCGTCGAACCCCTGACGGATGGGTGACTGTGACGAGGTCGTTCTGCAGATCCTGGGCGTCAGAGCCTGCGCCGCCCGGCGCCGGTCGTGTGGCTCCCGGGAATCGCCCAGAAAGGCCAACGCGAAGTGTAAGGAAATCCTAACACCGTTCGAGCTTCCGAACGCGGCGGCTCTGGCACTGGGTGGGGCCCACCCCATGGTCGCGGCATCGGCAAGGCCAGATCCCCGCACAGACTGCAGGAGCCAGCGTGGCATCGCATTTGCTGGAGGAGCGCTCACGTCCCAGGAGTAGCAGTGAGACCACCAAGAGCACCGCTCAACACGCCTTTGGTTCGAGCTCGAGGAGACGCTCTGACCTCGTTGGCTTCGCCCACCGACGCGCCCTCGGGTTGCCCCGTGCACCGACGGTCCCCGGTGCACGCGTCTCCATCGGAGAAGGTCCGTGCTCGAGTGTTTGGGCGCTCTGCCCGTGTCCGGTCGGTTCCGAGGGGACGCCTTATCGGGCAACTCCTGGGTCGCTATCGGCCCAATTGCTGCGTGACAATCGGAATCCTGCTGTCGTTGTCGGTGGCGGCCTCCGCAGTACCGGCTCTGGCCGCCGGGGCGCCAATGCCTGCGGACACTCCCGCTATGACCCTCGACGACGCGCTCGGTGAGCTCGACCGCCAGAACCCCAGCGTCGAGGCCGCTCGAGCTCGAGCCGAGGCCGCCCAGGGGATCGTTCGCCAGGCTGGGTCGGCGCTTCGCCCCACGCTGAGCGCGACGGGGAGCTACGTGCGAAACAACGACGAAGTCAAGATCTCGCTGGGCGCCATGGCATCGGTGATACCCGGCGCGCCAAACCTCGGAACGCTGGTGATCCAACCGCTCGACGCTTGGACGGCGTCAGCCACTGTGCGCGTTCCGCTCATCGTGCCCCAGGCTTGGTATGACGTCGACGCCGCCGAAGCTGCCCGGAACGCCACCCGACAGACCGTCGACCTGACCCGACGCGAGTCGCGCGCCGTGTTTGCCAAGCTCACATACGGAGCCATCGCTCTAGAGGAGGTCGTCGCCGCCTCCGAGCGGGCAGTCGAGATCGCGACGGCCCATGCCAAGAGTGCCGAGCGACGGGTTGCGGCGGGCACGGCCGCTCCCCTCGACGCACTTCGGGCAAACGCCGAGGTCGTGAAACGGGAGAGCGATCGAGTACGGGCAAAAGCGGAGCTGGAGCGGGTACGACTCGCTCTCGGCGTCCTGCTCGGTCGTGAAGCTCCCCTCAAGGTCGTGGCAACGCCCACCCAGGCGGCCAAGGGCGGCACTGGCGGGAGCATGGTTCGGCCCGAGCTGCGTGCACTCGAAGCCCGAGCCGAGTCGGAACGAGCCCAACTCCGCTCGGCCAAGGCTCGCGTTTTACCCCAGCTCCACGCGACAGGAAGCATCTTCGCCTCGGACGAACCGTATCCCACTCAGGAGTACTGGGGGTGGCGCGCATCCCTGGAGCTCACCATTCCGCTCTATGATGGCGGCTATCGATACGGCAAGCGCGACGAGGTCGAAGCCAACATGCGGGCGACCGCGGCGGAGATCGCCGGCAAGCGTCTCAGCATTGCCCAAGACGTCGGCAATGCCCGCCGCGAGGTGCTCGTCTCGGACGAAAACCTCCGGCTCAGCGTAACGCGACAGCGACTCGCCAGCGACGCCGCAGCCTCGGCCCAACGCAGCTTCGACGCGGGAATTGGGACGACGTTCGAAGTCCTCGACGCCAATGATCGACTCTACCAAGCCGACGTCAGCGTGGCAGATGCTCGGGCAAAACTGGCCCAAGCACGGGTCGAGCTGGCTCGAGCACTAGGGACAGGGCCGTGACGGGTGCCCCGTCTACCGGGCCTGTGTTCGGCGTGCTGCGACGTCGAAAACAGCGTATCGTGCGGCGACGGTACCCGCCCATGTCTGCGTCCCCCCCCACCACTCCCCTGAGCGACACCGAAATCGTCGAACAGGAGCGAGGCCGCTTCTTTGGTCACGTGGTCGCGGTGCGCACGACTCTCATCCCCGTCTTTGCGGGTGCACTGCTGGCTCTCGCCGTCTTCGAGCCGGTGCCGTGGCGTGTGGGGCTGCTCGTCACCCTCGCCGTCGTGGTGCCCGCCTTCTTCGTGGTGGAGCACGTGCGATATCGTCGGCACGGATTCCTGCCCATCACCGCCCCGCTCAACCTGACCGCCGCAGCATTGGGCCAACTGCTGGTTTGCGCCGCCACTGGCGGCATCTTGAGCCCCTTCATCAGCGGGGTCGTGGTGATCGCAGGCTTCGTCGGCGGCCTGCTGCCAAGCCGCCGGGTCGCCTTACTCACCGGAGCGCAGATCGCCTCACTGTGGGGATTCGCCGCCATCGCCGCGACCGGAGACACCGCGCTGCTGGGGCTGTCGACGTTGGTGGCGAGCTCACCGATCGAACTCGCGCTGCCCTCGACGTACTACTATACGGTCGCGGCAGTCATGACCCTGATCGTTACCGGAGCCAGTCTGGCTGGACGCTCAGCCACCAGGGTGTTCTCAGAGGCCCTGCGACGAATCCAGAAGGGGCGGAGCGATCTCCTCGCCGCCCATGACGACCAAGTGCGCGCACTCACCGCGCTGTCCGCAGAGATCGCTCATGAGCTCAAGAACCCACTGGCGAGCGTCAAGGGCCTCGCGGCTCTGCTCGCGCAAAATCTGGGGGACCCAAGATCGGCTGAGCGCCTCGCGGTGCTCAGAGGCGAGGTTGATCGCATGCAGTCCATCCTGGAGGAGTTCCTGAATTTCTCTCGACCGCTCGTGCCGCTTGCCGTCGTCCGCAGCAGCGCGTCGGAGCTATGCAGTGAGGTCGCGGCGCTCCACGAGGGGCTCGCCAAGGCCCGCGGAGTGGGCCTGTACGCGGACACCGTGAGCGACGATGTCATCCTGCACTGTGACCCGCGCAAGGTGAAACAGATCCTCATCAATCTGGTTCAGAACGCGCTCGAAGCGAGCGAACCTGGATCGACCGTAACCCTCGAGTCAGAGCCCGCCAAGGGCGGCGCGGTGCTGCGGGTCCTCGATGAAGGCCGCGGGCTTGCCCCAGAGCTCGGCGATGTCTTCGCGCCAGGCGTTTCGTCCAGGAGTGGCGGTGCGGGCATCGGGCTCACGATTGCGCGGGCGCTCGCTGAGCAACACGGGGGCACGCTCTCGCTCGTGGCTCGGGTACCCAAAGGCTGCGTTGCCGAGCTCGTCCTCCCAGCCCGGCCGGCGGCAGAGGTTCGGGGGGCATGATGGGTGAAGCCGCCATCCCTGTGCTCGTCGTGGATGATGATCCGGGCGTGCGTTTCACCCTGAGCGAGATCCTGGGCTCCGAGGGGCTCGAGGTCGCGGCGGCGGCCGATGGCGTCGCCGCGCTGGAGCTCGTCGCCAATTCCGCGTTTCCGCTGGTCGTCACCGATCTGCGCATGCCGCGGCTTGACGGCATGGGCCTCCTCGCCGAGCTGCGTCGTTCTTCACCTTCCACCAAGGTCGTGATGATCACGGCACACGGATCCGAGCGCCAGGCGGTCGAAGCCATGAAGGCCGGCGCTTACGACTACTTTCGCAAGCCCTTCGACAACGACGAGCTCCTCTCGGTGGTCCGCCGCGCGCTGGATGGGATCCGGCTGGCGGCCGAGAACGAGCGGCTTGCCGGCGAGCTGGCACTCTCGCGGTCGATGGTCTTCGGTTCTGCGGAGATGGATCGGCTGGCGATCCTCGTCGCCCGGGTTGCACCCCGCGATACGACGGTCCTCATCACGGGGGAGAGCGGTACTGGCAAGGAACGCGTTGCAGAAGCCATCGTCCGAGCATCGGGGCGGGCCGACAAACCCTACGTGCGGTTCAACTGCGCTGCGCTCTCGGCCGAGCTCGCCGAGGCGGAGCTCTTCGGACACGCCAAGGGCGCTTTCACGGGGGCCCATCGGGCGCGTCGGGGGCTCTTTCGCGAGGCCGATGGAGGAACGCTCCTGCTCGATGAGGTGGGGGAGCTCTCGCTGTCCACCCAGGCGAAGCTGCTCCGGGTACTGCAAGAGGGCGAGGTCCGGGCCGTTGGGGAGGAGCTCCCGCGGCGCGTGGACGTGCGAATCGTGGCCGCGACGCACCGTGACCTCGAGGCTCTGGTGAGGGAGGGACGGTTCCGCGAGGACCTGTACTACCGTCTCAACGTCGTTGCACTCAGAGTCCCGCCGCTGCGAGACCGCCCCGGGGACATCCCCAGACTTGCGCGCCACTTCCTCAGTCGCTTCGCAGAACGATTCGGCATTACCAATCTCGGTATGCCGGAGGGACTGGTGGAGCGGCTGCTGCAGTATTCGTGGCCCGGCAACGTCCGAGAGCTCGAGAACGCCCTCGAAAGCCTCGTCGTGCTCTCTCCCCCAGGTGAGCTCGAACTCGAGTTGCTCCCACCCTCTCCAGAGAAACCGGGAAGCGCTCAAACGGGTGCCCAGGCGGAACGGAGTACGCAGTCCCCTTCCCTCGACGGATCGCTCGGCTCGAGCATCGGCTTGACCCTCAAACAACGCATGGATGCCTACGAGCGAGGGCTAGTGGTGGAAGCGCTACGGCAGGCAGGACATAACCGCAGTCACGCGGCTGCCGCTCTGGGAATTTCGCGGGTAACCCTTCACGACAAGATTCGCAAGTACGGCATTGCCCAGTTGGGCGACGAGGGTGGCGACGGCTAGTACTACTGCCCCGGATACGCGCGATCGGCACGACAGGGGCAGTTCGTTCGAGAATAACTAGAAATT